>CAIUCF010000757.1 GCA_903897565.1 uncultured Rhodospirillales bacterium
ATTCGTCGATCGCCGCGGTGACCGGGACCTCGATGCCGTCACGGTCGAGATGGGCGAAGGGAGTCGTGTCGACGGGTGTCGCATCTCCTGTCACGAAGACAGTTTCGACGCTGGGCAGCGAGGACAACACCGTCTCGAGCTTGCCGCGCCAGTTTTCCGGCGAGACCAGGAGCGCCTTGGCGCCGACCTTCGCGATCTGGGCCGCCAGGCCGGCGGGGGTGAGGCCGAGATTGACCGGCACCGCGATGCCGCCGAGCGCGAGGACCGCGAGATAGGCGATGACGAAATCGGGGCAGCCGAGCGATAGCAGGGCGAAGCGGTCACCCTTGGCGAATCCATAGTCGCGGCGGAGTCTGGCGGCGACACGGTCGACGCGAAGCCCGACGTCGCGCCAGGTCAGGCGCTCGCCGCCCGGGTGGAAGACATAGGCCTCACGATCGGGAAACTGCGCGACGTTGCGCTCGAGCAGGCTGCAGATATTCTTCGGCCGATCGCGATACGCCCAGATTTCGGCACCTTCCCAGGCGATGCCGCGCCCCTTGGGCGCTTTCACGCGGACGACTTGCGCCGCCAGATCGGGATAGAGGTCGCGCCAGGATTTGCACGTCCCCTTCACCTCGCCGCGCACGTCCCACGCCCCCATATCACTCCCCTCCTGCCGCCGTATGTTCCCTGGGAACCCGGTCTGTCGCCTGTGCGGCGAATTTGTGGCAATAGATTCCACTATGGGTTATTATAAAACCCAAGGCTGCCAAGAATGGTCATGTTTGCGACATCACAACGAATCTAACAAGTGTTTGTGAGGTTGTCGCGCGGCCAATAATGGCGCACATAGGGCGCCCGCACCGGTCGAGGGAAAAATCCATGCATCTGCTCCACGTCGAAGGCTCGCCCCGCAAGCAACGTTCCGCCTCGATCGATGTCGCCCAGAGCTTTATCGAGGCCTGGAAGGCGCGGCATCTCGGGAGCACAGTCGACACGCTCGATGTCTGGACCACCGATCTGCCGGCGTTCGACGGCGACGCGCTCGATGCCAAATATGCCGGACTGACCGGCCAGACGCGGACTCCTGCCCAGGAACGCGCCTGGGATGGCATCCGGGCGCTGGCCGAGCGCTTCCATCGGGCCGACGTCATCGTCTTCAGTGTGCCGATGTGGAATTTCGGTATCCCGTATCGGCTCAAGCATCTGATCGACGCCGTTTCGCAGAAGGATGTGCTGTTCAGTTTCGATGAACGCGGGCTGATCGGCTTGCTGGGCGGACGCAAGGCCGTCGTCGTTGCCGCCCGCGGCGTGGCTCTGGGTCCGGACTACCCTGCGCAGGACTTCGATTTCCAGGGCGCCTATATGCGGACCTGGTGCAAAATGGTCGGAATCGACGCGTGTCATATTGTCCTCGTCGAGAAGACGCTCTTCGGACCGGAGGCGGATGCCGAGTCCCGGGCTGCCGCCCGCGATGCTGCCGTCGTCCTGGCGGCCGGTCTCTAACGCGATCATGCGAGGCGATATGGCACAGGTCGTTCGTCTCGTGCTCCCAGGCGGCGGAATGGCTGGCCCGCGACGCCGGCGTCACATTGCACATTGTTTGTTAACCGGAAAAGCCCGACCCTCCCTCGATAAGCGATCCGAGTGATCAAAGGAGGAGCCTCAGGTTCCGCCGAAGAGCTGCCACATTGGGCGCGACCAGGGCCCGAGAAGACGCTTAGGCGGCTGCGCGACAGAACGAGAAGCTGAAAGTCACGGCGCAGGCGATGTTCAAGAAACTGAAAATTGCCCATAAATTTGCAGCGTTGGTGAGCGTGTTTGCGTTGCCGATGCTCTATCTGCTCTGGCTGCTGACTGCGGAGAAGAATGCCGAGATCAGGGTCATCTCGCGCGAAATCGCAGGCGTAGAGTACTTGAAGGCCCTGCTGCCGATCTTCTCGAAACTCGAAATCCGGCAGTATGATCCATCTGTTTCCATCACCATCGCGCCGCGCGATCTGCAGGCGATCACCTCCCAAGGCGGTTTGATCGGCCTCGGCGGCGTCGACCTGTCTGTCGTCACCGGGTTGGGGCCGACCTCCGGTATTCGCGTCGGTGCACTGCGCGATGAAAATGACTTGAAGACCAAGCAGCAAGCGGTGGTCTCACTGATTTCGACTGTCGGCGAACGATCCGGGCTCATCCTCGATAGCGTACTTGATTGCTACTACCTTGCCGATCTCTCGGTCCGGGTTCTTCCCCAGCTCCTCGACAGCCTGCC
>CAIUCF010000758.1 GCA_903897565.1 uncultured Rhodospirillales bacterium
AGCAAATGCTCGATCGTGCCGTGCTCGCGCTCACGGATCAAGGCGGCGCCGGTCAGGATGACCGCCATCATGGTGACGTTGTTGATCAGCTGCATGACCGCGACGAACCAGTCCGATTGCTGATTCGGATTGAATTTCGTCCGGACGACCAGGTTGATCGGCAATGCGAGGGCGCGGCCACCGCCGTCGAGATAGCCTTGAACCTCCTGGCTGATGATGCTGACCAGATAGGCTGCGCCATTGCCCGCCATCGACATCGCCGTCGCATCGATATCGAGCTGGATTTCCGGCTTCCGCCCGGCCAGGGTGTCGGCCTCGAATCGTGGCGGGATCTCGAGCACGAAGACGTATTTGTCCGATCCCATGTCGCGGTCGATCCGATCGGGCGCAATGCTCTCGGCAGGCAGGAAATAGGGCTCCAGGCTCGCCGCCGCGATTCGTCGCGACAACGTCGACTGGTCCTCGTCGACCACGGCAATCGCGGCGTGACTGACCTCGAACTTCACCCCGGTCGTCACCGTGTAGATCGCGAAGGTGAAGAGATAGAAGACCAGGAACAGCAGCACCGGGTCGGCACGCAGGCTGCGCAATTCCTTGACGCCGAGACTGACCACATTGGCGAGACGCACGGCCATTCAAGCCTCCTGCTTGCGCAGAAACATCCGCGCGAGGATCAGATAGGCGATCGTGAACAGACCGAGGATCGCGATCGCCGGCCACAGTTCCGCCAATCCCATCCCCTTGGTAAAGGTCCCCGCGCAAATCTCCTGGAACCATGAAGCGGGAAACCCCAATCCGATCACATGGGCCCCGCCGGAGAGCGACGAGACCGGCGTCAGCAGACCGGAGAAGTTGATGGCCGGCACCATCGACAGGATCGCCGTCGCAAATGTCGCCGCCACCTGGGTGCGGGTAAAGCTGGAGACGAGGAGGCCGAAACCCGTCGCCGCCCCAAGATAGGCAATCACGCCAAGGCCCAGCGCCAGCGCCGAGCCGCGGACGGTCACCCCGAACACCAGCCAGGCGATGACGACGAGCAGCACATAGCTGACCGCGCCGATCGCGATATAGGGCAGTTGCTTGCCGATCAAGAACTCCTCGCGGGTAATCGGCGTCGCGCGGAAATTGGCGATCGATCCCATCTCCTTCTCGCGAACCACGCCGATCGCCGCCGTCATCGCCGGGATCAAGACCAGCAGCAGGGTCATCACGCTCGGCACCATGGCGAAGACGCTCTTGAAGGCTTGATTATAGCGATAGCGCGCGACTACCCGGGTCGGCAGGATATCCGCGTCGGGCTGACCGTGACGTGCCGCCTGATCGGCGAGATAGCTCAGGAACAGGCCGTCGACATAACCGCGTGCGGTCTCCGCGCGAAACGGCATGGCGCCGTCCAACCAGATATTGACCTCGGGCTGGCGGCCGCGCACGAGGTCGCGCCCGAAATTCGGCGGGATCTCGATCGCGAGCTTCAGCTCCCCCGTCTTGAGCCTCGCTTCGATCGCCGTGGGATCGGCGAGCGCGGCGTGTTCCTGGAAATAGCGGGAGCCGGAAAACGTCTCGAGAAACTCGCGGCTCTCATGCGTCTGGTCCTGATCCAGAACGGCATAGCTCAGATTCTCGACGTCGAAGGAAATGCCGTAGCCGAAGGTCAGCAATAGGATCACCGGTCCCAGCAAGGCAAAGGCGAGCCGGATCGGGTCGCGCAGCAATTCCATGCCCTCGCGGCGGGCATAGGCCCAGAGCCGACCCGGATCGAACCGTCGCCCATCCGCAGCCGCGGTCGCGCCCGTCGGCGCCATGGTCCAGCCGAGCGCGCCCTGGTCGTCGACAGGGCGGGGGCCGGAGGCTTCTTCCAGATAACCGATGAAGGCATCCTCCAGGCTTGGCGCCCCGCGCGAGTGCATCAGCTCTGCCGCCGTCCCCACGGCGAGTACCCGCCCGGCATGCATCAGGGAGATGCGGTCGCAGCGCTCGGCCTCGTTCATGAAGTGGGTCGAGAGGAAGATCGTCACGCCGTCGCGTCGCGACAGGTCGACGAGAAAGCCCCAGAAGCTGTCACGGGCGATCGGATCGACTCCCGAGGTCGGCTCGTCGAGGATCAGGATTTCGGGACCATGCAGCACCGCGACGGCCAGTTGCAGGCGCTGGCGCATGCCGAGCGGCAGGGCCTCCGGGCGGGCATCGGCGACATCGGCGAGCTCGAAGCGCTGCAGCAGTTCCTCCACCCTTGGTCCCCGTTTCTCGGCAGGCAGGCGAAACAGCGCGGCATGGAGATCGAGGTTCTGCCGCACCGTCAGCTCGGCATAAAGCGAGAAGGATTGCGACATATAGCCGACACGGCGGCGTGTCTCCATGTCGCCGGCGTCGAGCGGCGCTCCAAACAGGCGGGCGGTGCCGCTGCTGGGGCGCAGCAGCCCGGTCAGCATTTTCATCGTCGTGCTCTTGCCGCAGCCATTGGAGCCGAGAAAGCCGAAGATCTCACCGCGGGCGATCGTGAAGTTGACCTTGTCCACGGCGACGAAATCGCCGAAACGGCAGGTCAGGTCGACAGCCTCGATCGCGGCGGGACCTTCGTCCGGCCCACGCGGCGGCACGATAACGGGGTGGTGCCGCGCCCGCTTGGCCGCCGGCAACAGATTGATGAAGGCCTTGTCGAGGGTGTCGCACTGGCCGAGGCGGCGCAGTTCAGCGGGCGTCCCCTGCGCGATGACGCGGCCGTCATCCATCGCCGCCAGCCAGTCGAAGCGCTCGGCCTCCTCCATATAGGCCGTCGCGACAAGGACGCTCATGGTCGGGCGGCGCTCGCGAATCCTGTTGATCAGGGTCCAGAACTGGCGTCGCGACAGCGGATCGACCCCGGTCGTCGGCTCGTCCAGGATCAGCAGATCGGGATCGTGGATGAGGGCGCAGCACAGCGCCAGCTTCTGCCGCATGCCGCCCGAAAGCTTCCCCGCCGGCCGATCGGGAAACGGGTCGAGTCCCGTGGCCTCGAGCAAGGTGGTGATCCGCGTCCGGCGCTCGCGCGCGCCCTGGCCGAACAGCCGGCCGAAGAAATCCAGGTTCTCCGTCACCGAGAGCGTCGGATAGAGATTGCGGCCCAGTCCCTGCGGCATATAGGCGATCCGCGGCAGCCGCGCGAGCCGGTCGCCGCTGCGCGCCATGTCGCCGTCCAGCGTCACCACCTCGCCTTCCTGGATCCTCCGGGTCCCGGCGATCAAGGAAAGCAGGGTCGATTTACCGACGCCGTCGGGCCCGATCAGCCCGGCCATGCAGCCGCCGGGGATATCGAGCGTAATGTCGGCAACGGCGGCCTGGCCGCCGAAGCGATGCCAGAGGCCGCGGACCCGAGCGACCGGTGCTGGGCTCATTGCGGCAGGTGAACCGCCAGCTTCGCCGGCCAGGCCACGCTCGCCGGCACCCGGACGTAGCCCATGCCGCGGATGCCGAGCTTAACCTCGCGTTCGTATTTCTCGAGCAGCACCGGTGGGATCGTCAGCTTGACGCGAAACATCAGCTTGGCCCGCTCTTCTTCGGTCTCGACGGCTTTGGGCGTGAACTGGGCTTCCGAGGCGACGAAGGTGACCTTGCTGGGAATGACGTATTGCGGGACCGGATCAAGAATGACGCGCGCCTCGTCGCCGATGCTGAGTCGCGCCGCCACCGCCGAAGGCACGAAGATCGTCATGTAGACGTCGCTGAGATCGAGCAGGGTCAGCACGCGGCCGCCGGCGCCGACCACCTCACCCGGCTGGGCCAGCCGATACTCGATGCGGCCGCGGCGCGGCGCGGTCAGGATCATGTCGTCGAGCTCGGTCTTGATCTGGCTGATCGCGGCGCGGCTCGCATCGATGCTCGCCACCGCCGACACCTCGTCGGCGATCGCTGCATCGCGCGCCGCCTGCGCCGAGTCGAGCGCGGCCTTGCGCTCGTCGCTGCGTTCCGCGGTCTCCCAACCGCGCGCGAGCAGCCGTTGCGCCCGTTGGTATTCGCGTTCGGCATAGGTGACCTGGACACTGCGCTGGACGGTCGCGGCAGCAGCGGCGACGCGCTTGCTTTCCGCCAGTCTTAGTTGTGCTTCCGCGGATTGCAGCTGCGCCAGCGTTTCACTCTGGTCCATGCGGGCGACGACCTGCCCTGCGGCCACGGTATCGCCCTCGCGGACGAGAATCTCGGCGATTCGTCCGGGCAGTTTCGCGGCGATCTCGACCTCTTCGGATTCGACCCGACCATTCGTTGCCGTGATGCCCTCAGGCAGACGATCCGCCCGCTGCTGCCACCAATACCAACCGCCGCCCGCCGCGCCGACCAGGACGGCGGCCAGTACCAACCAACCCCGAATCTTGCTCGCCGCCACCTTGTGTCCGTCGACCGCCATCATCACTCCGCCTACACGTCCCCTGCCACAGCATTACATGCCGCCGACTTAAATCTCGTGGCCATAGTAACCGTAACGGGTGTCGATGGCGTTGATGTACCGCATGCTCCGTTGTATGAGGTCGATCTGCATTGCGGGAGAGGATCGCCGCCGCGGCGTTTTATGCAGGTTAATTTTATTGCCCGTCAGGAAACCTCCTGCTAGGGTCCCGGCGTGGTTCCGGTGTCCTCCGGCCAGCACAGTTTCCCAGGAATGGTGGGATGCCTCTAGCGCTACTCAAGCATGGTTTGTTCGGGCGATTCCAGACCCCGAAACGGCAAATTCCCGCACCCCGTCCGCTCGCGAAATCCTATGATGTCGTCATCATCGGTGGCGGCGGCCATGGCCTCGCAGCCGCCTATTACCTCGCCAAGAATTACGGTATTCGCAAGGTTGCCGTGCTCGACAAGGGCTATATCGGCGGCGGCAATACGGCGCGCAACACCGCAATCATCCGCGCCAACTACCTGACGCCCGAAGGCGTGCTGTTCTACAAGGAATCCATGGAGCTGTGGGAGACCCTGAGCCAGGATCTCGACTTCAACATCATGTATTCGCAGCGCGGCCATTTCACCCTCGCCCACACCGATGCGGCGATCCGCACGATGCGCTGGCGAGCCGAGGTCAACAAGCAGCTCGGCGTCCAGTCGGAGGTCATCGGCCTCGACGAGATCGCGAAGATCGAACCGACGCTCAATCTGTCGCGTGACGTCCGCTATCCGATCCTCGGCGCGCTCTGGCATCCGGTCGGCTCGACCGCGCGCCATGACGCCGTCGCCTGGGGCTACGCCCAGCGCGCCGCCGAGATGGGCGTCGAGATCCATCAACTGACCGACGTCACCGGTTTCGAGATCACCGGCAACCGCATCACCGGGGTCAAGACCAATCGCGGCGACATCGCCTGCGGCAAGGTCCTGCAGGCTGTGGCCGGTAATACCTCGGTGGTTTCCGCCATGGCCGGGCTGCGCCTGCCGATCCGCACCGTGCCGCTGCAGGCCTGCGTGTCGCAGCCGCTCAAGCGCTTTCTCGACACCATCATCGTCTCGGGCTCGCTGCATTGCTACATCTGGCAGTCGCAGCGCGGCGAGCTGGTCATGGGCGGCGCGGTCGATCCCTACCCGCTCTACGGCACCCGCTCGACACTCGACTTCAAGGAAGGGCTGCAGGCCCATATCCTCGAACTGTTCCCGTTCCTGGCCGAAGTGCGGATGATGCGGCAATGGGCCGGCATGGCCGACATGACTCCCGATTTCGCGCCCGTGATGGGCAAGACCCATCTCGACAACTACTACATCGACGCCGGGTGGGGCACCTGGGGCTTCAAGGCGACGCCCGTCTGTGGCAAGCGGATGGCCGAATGTGTTGCGACCGACGTCACGCCCGAATTGATCTCGACCTTCGTCTGGGATCGCTTCAGCCGCTTCGACCAGCTCGGCGAGGCCGGTGCCGCTTCGGTCGGCCACTAGGACGGCAGGGACTGACCATGAAAATCATGAATTGCCCCCTCAACGGCCCCCGCAACATTTCCGAATTCGCCTATGGCGGCGACGTTCGGCCGATCCCGGCCGACGACGCCGAGCCGAAGGCCTGGGCCGACTATCTCTATATGAAATCCAACCAGCCCGGGATCGCGGTCGAGTGGTGGATCCACGTGCCGACCTCTTACTGGTTCATGGCCGAGCGCGATCTGCGCACGGATGAGATCCTGGCGACCTACCCACCCAAACTGCCCGCGACAGGAACAGCGTCATGAGTGCCGGCCGTCTGCCCGCGCCCTGGGGTCAACGTATCGACCGCAGCCAGAGCGTCACGTTCAGCTTCGAGGGCCGCAGCTACGCCGGGTATTGCGGCGACACCATCGCCAGCGCGCTCGCCGCCAATGGCCAATGGGTGCTGTCGCGGAGTTTCAAGTATCACCGGCCGCGCGGCATGATCTCGGCCGCGGGTCTCGAAGCCAACACGATGGTTCAGTGCGGGGACGAGCCCAATGTGCTCGCCGACCGCCATCCGATCGCCCCCGGCCTCGTCGTCTCGGCGCAGAACACGTTCGGTGGCATCGACCGCGACTACGGCCGGGTGATGGAGCTGTTCACCCGCTTCCTGCCGGTGGGTTTCTACTATCGCACCTTCTTCACGCCCAAGGTGGCGTGGCGCTTCTGGGAGCCGGTGATCCGCAAGCTCGCCGGACTCGGCAAGGTCAATGTCGAGGCCCATCACGGCTATTTCGACAAGGCCTATCTGTTCGCCGACGTCGCCGTGATCGGCGGCGGCCCGGCCGGCATGGCAGCGGCGATTGCCGCGGCCCGTAGCGGCGCCGAAGTCGTGCTGATCGACGAAAACACCATCCTCGGCGGCGCGTTGACCTATGCCCGTGTCGACGTCACGGGTCGCCAGGCCGAGGAAGAACGCCTCAGGCTCGAGGCCGAGATCGCCTCGCTCTCCAACATCACCGTGCTGACCGGCGCCAGCGTCCAGGGCTGGTTCACCGACAACTGGCTGCCGGTGATCCAGGGCAACCGCATGTTCAAGCTGCGGGCCAAGGCGGTCGTCACGGCCACCGGCGCCGCCGAGCAGCCGCTCGTGTTCCGCCACAACGACCTGCCCGGCATCATGTTCGGCACGGCGGCGCAAAGGCTGATGAAGCATTACGGCGTCAAGCCGGGTGAGCGCGCGGTCGTGGTCGCTGCCAATAACGACGGCTACGGCGTCGCCCTCGATCTGCTCGATGCCGGGGTCGAGGTTGCAGCGCTGGTCGATCTCCGCGCCAATCCGCCGGTCGACGTGATCGCCGCAGCGGCGCAGTCGCGTGGCATCCGCGTGGTCGCGGGCAGTGCGCTGAAGGAAGCAATCGCCGGCCGCTCCGGCCGTGTTCGCGCCGTCAAGCTCGCGCCGATCATCGGCGAGGGGCTGCTCGGGGCCAGCAGCGAGACCATCGCCTGCGATCTCGTCTGCGTCTCGGTCGGCTATATCCCGCAGACCGCCCTGCTCTCCCATGCCGACGCCAAGCTCGTCCCGGATCCGCAGACGGCGATGCCGCGCATCGAATCCCTGCCCGCCCATCTGTTCGTCGCCGGCTCGGTCGCCGGTCGCTGGGCACTGGCAGCGACCCTGGCCGACGGCACGCGCGCCGGTCTCGTCGCCGCGGCGGATGCCGGCATCGCCGGCGTCGCGATCCCGGCTGCCCTCGCCCCGGACGGCCACGGCCTGACCTGGAGCTGGCCGATCTTCCCGCACCACAAGGGCAAGGAATTCGTCGATTTCGACGAGGATCTGCAATACCACGACATCCCCGACGCCGCGGCGCTCGGCTACGACCATATCCAGCTGCTGAAGCGCTTTTCGACCGCCGGCATGGGCCCGACCCAGGGCAAGATCACCAACACCCTGATCCAGCGGGTGCTGGCGCGGGCCACCGGCGCCTCGCCGGATCTCGTCGGCACGACCACGGTTCGCCCGCCGATCGGGGGCGAGAAGATCGGCCATCTTGCCGGACGTTCCTTCGATCCGGTGCGGCTGACCGCCATGCATCATCGCCACCTCGAGGCCGGCGCCAGCATGATGCCGGCCGGCGCCTGGATGCGGCCCGCCTATTACGGCGACGACCAGGCGACGGCGATCGTGGCGGAAGTTGCGGCAGCC
>CAIUCF010000759.1 GCA_903897565.1 uncultured Rhodospirillales bacterium
ACGCGGCGGCGGCGACACTTCGTCGTCGCGGAAAATGAAAAGTTGTCGGTGGCGCCGATTGGCGTCGTCGTCGCCTCTTCCGGTTTGTGCCATCATCGGCTGATGGATATCTACCTACCCATCGCCGCGGTCACCGAGAACGTGTTCGTCCTGTTCGGACTCGGGCTGTCGGTCGGCGTCGTCTCCGGGTTGTTCGGGGTTGGCGGCGGGTTCCTGTTGACCCCGTTCCTGATCTTCATCGGCATTCCCCAGGCGGTCGCTGTGGCCTCGACCGCCAACCAACTCGTCGGCGCCTCGCTGTCCGGGGTCATCGGCTACTGGCGCCGCGGCACCGTGGATTTCCAGATGGCGGGGGTGCTCTCGGCCGGCGGCTTGGCCGGCTCGGTCGCCGGCGTCGCCGTCTTCGCGCTGCTGCGCCGGCTCGGCCAGATCGACCTCGTGATTTCACTGAGCTATGTCGTGCTGCTCGGGACGCTCGGGTCGCTGATGCTGGTCGAAAGCATCGGCGCCGTGGTGCGATCCCGGCAGCCGCGGCCGCGGCCCCGACTCCACCAGCACCCGTGGATCAGGGCCTTGCCATGGAAAGTTCGGTTCCGCCGTTCGAAGCTGCTCATCAGTGTCTTGCTGCCGCTTGCCATCGGCTTCGCCATCGGTGTGCTCTCCGCCGTGCTCGGCGTCGGCGGCGGCTTCCTGTTGGTTCCGGCGATGATCTACATCCTCGGTATGCCGGCCTCGACCGTGCCTGGAACCTCGTTGGCCCAGAACATGGTGGTGGCCATCAGTGTCACTATCCTGCAGTCGTGGACGATGCATACCGTGGATGGCGTGCTGGTGCTCCTGCTCCTGCTCGGCGGAGTCGTCGGCGTCCATTATGGCGCGCGCTATGGCACCCGGATGCGCAGCGACTATCTGCGCGTGTTGCTGGCCCTGGTGATCCTCGCCGTCGGCGCCAAGCTGCTGTTCGACCTGACGGCGACGCCGACCTCGCTGTTCAGCGTGGTGGCGCGGGAGCCGTGATGCGTGCACTCGCCCGCCTCCTCGTCGCCGTGCTCTGCTGCGGGGGATCCGCCGGACCGGCCGCGGCCCAGGAATTGGTGACCGACCTGACCGATCATCTGGTGCAGATCACCACCGCCTTCCATGGTGCCAACATCGTGCTGTTCGGTACGGCCCCGGGCGGCGGCGATGTCATCGTCACCGTGCGCGGGCCGACCCGGGATGTCGTCATCCACCGCAAGCACCGGGTCGCGGGGATCTGGCTCAACGACACTGGTCTGGTCCTCACGGGGGTGCCCGGATTCTATGCCGTGTTCGCGAGCCGGCCGCTGGAACGTCTGCTGTCGCCGTCGTTGCAGACGCTGGAAGGTGTCGGACTAGACGCCCTCACGATTGCTGCTCCCGACGCTTCCGACGGCGACGACGTGGCCGCTGATCGCGCGGCCCTGATCGACGATTTCCGGCGACGCGGTCTCTATATCGCCGGGACCGGCGCCGTGAAGTTTCTCGGCGGAAAGCTGTTCCGGACGACGGTCGTATTCCCTGCCGACACCCCGGTCGGCACCTATACGATCGAGAGTTTTCTGATCCGCGACGGCGTCGTCATCGCCTCCGACAGTACCCCCTTCGCCGTCGAGAAGGCCGGACTCCCGGCCGAGATCAATGATTTCTCCCGCGACCACGGCTTGACCTACGGTATCCTGGCGGTTTGTGCAGCAGCGATGACCGGCTGGGTATCGACCTTGCTCTTCAGGAGGGTGTGACATGACGATGTCTGGCGAATCCAGGCCCCGCGTCTTCCTCGTCATCGTCGACGAGAGCCCGGAGATGCGCGCCGCGTTCCGTTATGCCGCGCGGCGGGCGCACTCTACCGGCGGCCGGGTCGCTTTGCTGCATGTCATCCACCCCCCGGAAAGCCAGCATTGGCGGGCGATGGAGGAATTGATGCGGGCGGAGCAGCGTGAAGAGGCCGAACAAATGCTCGGGCCGCTGTCGGCGCAGCTCAAGGAACTCACCGGCAGCCCCCCGGTCGTCCATATCCGCGAAGGCGAACCGGCCGCGGAAATCCTGGCGCAGATCGACGAAGACCCGTCGATCTCGGTCCTCGTCCTTGCCGCGTCAATCGATCCCGCAGGACCGGGACCGCTGGTAAGCATGATGTCCAACCGCCTGGTCGGCAAGCTGCGCGTGCCGCTGATTATCGTCCCCGGCGGCCTCAGCGACGCCGAGATCGATCGGGTCAGCTGACGACGCTCAGGGCTGAGCCGCGAGGTATGTCGCCAGCTGCTCGATCTGCTCGTCGGTCAGAGTCTTGGCGTTTTCGTGCATGATCTCGTTGTTGCGGGCGTTGGAGGCGAAGTTCTTCAACTGCTCGACGAGATAATCGTGATGCTGCGATGCCAGGCGCGGGATCGTATCCATGCCGAGGGCGTGGTCTCCGTGACAGCTCTGGCAGATCGGAATGCCCTTGTCGGCATTGCCTTCCATGAAGAGCTTGCCACCGGCGGCAATCAGCGTGGGATCGCCGGGGGTCGGCGCCGCCGGCTTTTGTGACGAGAAATATGTCGCGAGGCCCTGGATCATCGGGTCCGAGAGATGCTGCGCCATGCCCCACATGTAGGTGTGGGCGTGGGGGTCGGCGCGGGTGTGGTCGCGGAACGACTTCAGCTGGGCTTCGAGATAGGCTTCCTGCTGTCCCGCCAGCCGCGGGAAGGTCGGCGAGATGCTGACGCCGGTGATGCCGTGGCATGAGGAGCACATATGGACGATGCCCATGACCTGATCCTGGGTGACC
>CAIUCF010000760.1 GCA_903897565.1 uncultured Rhodospirillales bacterium
CCGTCTCGGCCAAAACCTTCGTGATCGCCGCCGTCAAAGACGTCTTGCCATGATCAACATGGCCAATCGTCCCGATATTGCAGTGCGGCTTGTTCCGCTCAAACTTTGCCTTCGCCATCTCGCCAGCGCCCCATTAGCCCGATCAAGAAACAAAAAGGGGAAGCCCCGGCACATCCGGTGCTTCCGATGAATCGTGGTCCCGTCAGAGGGACGGCCGGTGGAGCGGGTGATGGGAATCGAACCCACATAGCCAGCTTGGAAGGCTGGTGCTTTACCACTAAGCTACACCCGCGAAGGCTAACACCCAGGCCGCCCTCAAACGTCAAGGACCCTGCGCCGCGTTTCAGACACCAGGCTGCCGCATGGTGGAGGGGGTAGGATTTGAACCTACGTAGACAATTAAGTCGGCAGATTTACAGTCTGCTGCCATTGACCGCTCGGCCACCCCTCCGTATGCAGCAACCGGGAAGCCCGGCGCAGCGGAGAGGCGCACTATCTGAATTTATCGCGGCTTGTCAACGGCGAAAACCGGGACATGCTGCGGCCGCGAGCGTGGGCGGCATCGATCCGACGGTGGCGCCTGAGGGAAGCCGCGGCGAAACCGGGCGGACATGCGAGATCCGCACGGGGCGATTGTCGCCCGTGGGTGTATCTTGGCCTCGATTCAACGATTTAGAACCCTGCTCCCGGGTGCGAACCTGCCCCGAGTCGGCCATCACCCCAGGAAAAGACCCGATCCATGCGTAAGCCGACCCATTTCCAGAAACCCTCGCGCCACGCCGACCCCCGCAATTCCGACAAGCCCGCCCCGCGTCCCGCCGCCGGCCCACGCCCGAGCGCGCCGGCCGCCGCACCCGCGTCGCGCGCCACCGCAGCGCCCTCGCCGCAGACTGTGTCGGGCACCTGGCTGTGGGGCCATCACGCGGTCCTCGCCGCGCTCACCAATCCCGATCGCAAGCTGCTGCGGATTCTCGCCACCACCGAAATTCTCGAAGAACTCGGCGAGCGCCTGACCGGCGCCGGCATCGCGCCGCAGACCGTCGGCAAGGACGAGCTGTCGAAGATGCTGCCGCCCGGCGCGGTCCATCAGGGCCTGGCGCTGCTGACCCGACCGCTGCCGCACAAGGTGCTGGAAGACATCATCGAAGATTGCGAGGGCGACGCCAGCGCGGTCATCGTCGCGCTCGATCAGGTCACCGATCCGCATAATATCGGCGCCATCATGCGCTCGGCCGCCGCCTTCGGCGCCCGCGCCATCCTGATCCCGGATCGCAACGCGCCGGAGATTTCCGGCACGCTCGCCAAATCGGCCTCCGGCGCGGTGGAGCACGTGCCGCTGATCCGGGTGGTCAACTTGGTCCGCGCGCTGGAGCAACTCAAGAAGGCCGGCTTCTGGAGCGTCGGCCTCGACGGCGACGCCGAACGCACCCTCGCCGCCCAGAACGTCTCCGGCCGGCTCTGCCTGGTGCTCGGCTCGGAGGGCAGCGGCATGCGCCGTCTCACCCGCGAAGCCTGCGACGTCATGGCCCGCCTGCCCACCGGCGGCGCGATCTCCAGCCTCAACGTCTCGAACGCCGCCGCAGTGGCACTGTACGAGCTGCGGCGCGGGCAGTAGACGCTCCGCTTACCCCCTCCCCCTCGATGGGGGAGGGTTGGGGTGGGGGTGAGGTTTCTGCAAGGCTTCGGCGATCATCGCATAAAGACCTTCGGGATTTGCCAGCACCTCGTTGTTCCAGAAGCGCAGGACACGATAGCCCTCGGCTTGGAGGAAGGCTGTTCGGGCTCTCTCGGAGTCAGACGCCAGGTCGTGCTGGCCGCCGTCGATCTCGATGATAAGGCGCGCTTCGTGGCAGCAGAAGTCCGCAATGTAGTTGCCAATCGGCACTTGGCGGCGAAAGCGAACTCCGTCGAACTGACGGGAGCGTAGCATCCGCCACAGAGCCTTTTCAGCCTCGGTAAGCTCG
>CAIUCF010000761.1 GCA_903897565.1 uncultured Rhodospirillales bacterium
AGAAAAGCTGCAAGAAAAAGGACACACAGACATGACTGAAGGTTACGCCGGCGACGTCACGCCCAACGAAGCCTGGAAGCTGCTCAACGAAGACGCAGGCGCCGTCCTGATCGATGTCCGCACCAATGCCGAATGGTCCTATGTCGGCCTGCCCGATCTCGGTACCCTGGGCAAGCAACCGGCCAAGATCGCCTGGCAGCTGTTTCCGGAGATGCGGGTCAATCCGGATTTCCTCGAGGCCGTCGCCGCTGCCGGAATCAAGCCGGAGCAGCGGGTTCTGCTGTTGTGTCGCTCTGGCGTGCGCAGCCAGGCCGCCGCGCGCTACCTGACCCAGCACGGCTTTGCCGCCGCCTACAACGTCACCGGGGGTTTCGAGGGTCCCCACGATGCCGCCAAGCATCGCGGCACGGTCGCGGGCTGGAAGGCCGCTGGCCTGCCCTGGGCCCAGGGCTGAGAAGGAGCAGGCAGATGAAGGCACAGGCACGCTGGGTCGATGGCCGGATGTTCGTGGGTGAGGCCGGCAGCGGCCATTCCGTGGTGATGGACGGCGCCCCGGAAGCGGGTGGCCGCAATGCCGGGTTCCGGCCGATGGAGATGCTGCTGGTCGGGCTCGCCGGTTGCTCGGCCTTCGACGTCGTCCATATCCTGGAGAAATCGCGGGCGCCGATTACCGGCTGCACGGTCGCCGTCGAAGCCGAGCGTGCCGAGAGCGACCCCAAGGTCTTCACCAAGATCGCCCTCACCTTCCGCGTCACCGGCCGCAACCTCGCCGCCGACAAGGTCGAGCGCGCCGTCAAGCTCAGCGCCGAGAAATACTGCTCGGCCTCGATCATGCTCGGCAAGACCGCAGAGATGTCCCATACCATCGAGCTGGTCGAGGAAGCCTGACCGCCCGGACCCGATAGCGGTTGATCTTGGCCGCGGAGTCACGGATTGTAGCGGCTTCGACGCATCGCAAGAGACGATGCGCGTCAAAAAACGCGATGGAGGACACCATGCCGCTACCCCAGGACATCAACCCGATCCGCGCCTTTGCCGACACCTTGGTCAAGGCCGGACAAGGCGAATGGCACGAAACCTCCCCCGGCCAGGCCTGGGTCAAGGTGCTGTGGACCGCCGAGGAGAGCGGCACCTGGGCGGTGATCTTCCGCTGGAACAAGGGCTATGTCGCCGCCCCGCACAAGCATCTCAGCGGCGCCCATGTCTACATCATCAAGGGCAAGCTCCAGGTCCGCGACGGCCTGCTTGAGACCGGCGACTACGTCTACGAGCCCAACGGCGTGCTCCACGGCGCGACGACGGCGCTTGAGGACACCGATTACCTGTTCATCTGCAACGGCCCGCTGATCTTCCACAGCGACGACGCCTTCACCTCGTACCTGAGCTGGGAGGAATTCGAGCGCATGCGCGTCAAGGGCGGCGAAGGCGCCAAGGCGGTCAGCGCCGGCGCGAGGATCATCAAGGTCCCCGAACCGGCCGAGTAACCCGGCCCGACCGTCACGATCCGTCACCTCGGTAAAGACCGGGGTGACGATTATCCTCGTTATACCACCGCGAGTCTCTTGGTCTTGACTCGCCCGTTTAAGTTTTATAGAACAAAAAGCGAACGCATCGAAAGGTCACTCGATGATGATGTCGCAACGTCAAGACGACGAAGACGGGACGGGCTCGCTCAGCCAACTTGGGCCGCGCTGGGCCCGCCGGAGATTTCTGATAGCTGGTCTCGGGTTGTTCGCCTGTTCGATCGCCCGGGCCTGGGCTGACGGAACTCCGGGCGATCCCGACGTTTTTACCGCCTATGTCGCCGACGAGATCCGCAGGATCGTCCCGGGAACGCCGGTGACCGTGACGGGAACGCTGTCACTGGACGTGGGCAATTCCGGAGCCGTTCACAGCCTCTATCTCCAGAGACTGTTCGAGGTCTGTCAGCGCAACCCCGATATGGCCGCAACGTTTGTCGATACCTTCATCCAGCAGATGGCCGCGGTTGCGCGCACCCCCGAACCCGAAGTGACGCGCGACACCTTGCGGGTCATCGTCCGCCCCGAGATCTACCTGAAATCGGAATTCGACACGCTCGCCGGGCGCGCGACGCCGGTCGCCGGACCATTGCCGGGCGATCTATGGTTGCTGGGCGCCTCCGACCTCCCGACCGCCATCAAGATGCTCGACTCGCGTGATCTCGCCCGGCTCGGGGTGTCCGATATCGAGGCCCTCGCGATCGGCAAGCAGAACATGCGCAGCGGCCTGAAGCAAACGCTCGAACAGGCCCAAGCCGCTCGTGTTCCCGGAGTCAACCTCATCACCGGCGACCCCTACGAATCCAGCCTCCTGGCCTTTCCCGATCTCTGGGCGCCGCTGGCGAAGGCCAGCCTCGGCGACCTCCTCGTCGCCGTGCCGGCCGCCGACGTCGTCCTGTTCTCGGATACGGACAAGCCCGATGCGGTCCCGGCGTTGCGGGATGCGGTCCAGACCGTGATGGGTAAGGCAGAACGGCCGCTCGCCTCGACGATCTTCCGCTGGACCGCCGCCGGTTGGGTCGTCCTCGCGCCTTAACACGCGTCGCGAAAGGGCCGCAACAAACGGAGCGCGCCCGAGGGTGGAACCGACGCAAGTTCCCTGTCACGAAACCAGTGACAGGAAACCCCGACATGACCGCCACCAAGCTCACCACCGTCGCCGTCGAACCGGCGATCCTCTATTTTGGCACCCCCGTCGTGCTGATCAGCACCATGAACGAGGATGGCTCCTCCAACCTCGCGCCGATGTCCTCGGCGTTCTGGCTGGGCTGGCGCTGCATGCTCGGCCTCGATGCCAGCTCGAAGACCACCGAGAACCTGCTGCGCACCGGCCAATGCGTCCTCAACCTGCCCTCGCCGGCCCAGGTCGACGCCGTCGACCGCCTGGCGCGGCTGACCGGCTCGAGCCCGGTGCCGGCCGCCAAGCAGATGCGGAACTACACCCATGAACATGACAAATGGGCGATCTCCGGCCTGACGCCGATCGCCTCGGAGACCATCGCCCCGCCGCGGGCGCTGGAATGCCCGGTGCAGCAGGAAGCCGTGCTCGCGGCGACCAACGGCTTCAT
>CAIUCF010000762.1 GCA_903897565.1 uncultured Rhodospirillales bacterium
CAAACTGGGGGAGGCGGCTGCAGCGCCCCGGCAGCCCTCGGCCGCGGTGACTCATTACATCGTGCTCTTCAACCGACGCGATTGGGAGGGCCTGCGCGCCTTGCTGGCGGACGATGTCCGCCTCAAACAATCGACCTACCCGGAGCGGGTCGGCCGCGCCGATGTCGGCATGTTCTTCGGCGAATACGCCAAGAAGGAACCGCTGACCCTCGTCCCGGCCTGGCTCGAGGGGCGGGAGGTCATTGCGGTCTTCGCCGACTCGGCGGCTCCAACGCCGAGTTACGTCATGTGGCTGGAATGGCGTGACGGCCGGATCAGCTTCATCCGCGACTATCGCTATGTCCGCTACGTCACCGCCGAGGCCGAGCTGGTAATTGCCGTCACAGATGCATGACGACCAAGCTCTCGCCCCAGCGCTCATTCAGGCAGTCGACGACCAGGCGACGGTGGTTCGCGTGAAGCCGATCTTTGCGACCGTAAATCTTAAGTCACTCATTCTGGCGCCGTGCGAGATCGAACGCGGTGTAGGCGATGGCCTCCAGCAGCTTCTCGTCGTGAGGCAGCCAGGGCACCGCGGTCAGATTTGATCGCTTGGGCGGCTCGTACTCGATGGGTTCGCCGTCGCGGGTGACACGACCGGTCGCGAGATGGATCACGTGGCGGCCGATCCTGAGATGGCGGGTGTCGAATTCGACATCTCTCATGTCGTCTAGGCCGCGGAAGGCGTATTCGAGCGCCTGCTTGCGCATCTCTGCCATGGCGCCGAGCCGGCTGACGGCCAGTTGATGGATGCGCTCGCCGCGGTGCCGCTCGGTCTCCTGTGCCATCACGGCGAAACCGCTGGTGCTGACCAGGAGATCGACGGCTCGGAGGATTTCTGACAGCACGGCCGGCGGCAGATCGCCGAGCCGAGCCGGCGAGGACGATCTGCTGCTCGACGGCGATACCAGAAGCGGGCCCGTTGTCGTCGCGCCGACGCAGCCGGGGTAGACCTCGTCGGCGAGATCGAGCCGTGCCGTCCAGGCGCCGAATCTGCGGGTGAGCCCGTCGTAATCGACGCGCCAACGCTCGCGCCGCGCTAAGCCGAGCAAGGGCACGATCGACACGATATGGCCGGCGAATTCGGCGGTCTTCGCTCCCTCCCACTCCTCGGGTGGGACGACGTAATGCTCGCGGAAGACCTGCTTGAACGGCTGCTTGATGTGCAGCGCCGCGATCCGTTCGCGCCAGGCGGCGCGCTCGTCGGGGCTGACGTCGGAGGGGTGCCAGAGCGTTACTCGACAGCCCGGCGCAGCGGTGACGGTTGCGCCGGAGACGTCGCTCAAAGCCACGCTGCCGCGATCGCTCGTCGGCAAAACGGCTGTCCCGGCGCCATCGGCATCGAGCAGCCGCCACACCAGAGACGCGGCGAGGGTCTTCGCCTGGGGGTGTCCCGCGAGCCGCGTCCACCAGGAGTCGTACTCGAGCGTCATACCGAGGGCGAACCCGCCTTCCAGACAACGCGCCAGGGTGGTCAGTTGAGATTTCGAGATCGGCTGATCGGACGCGAGACGCAGTGCGATTTCCGGCCGCGCGGCGAGGCCGCGCTCGGCGCCGCGGATATTGCGCTGCAGCTTATGCTTGACGCCGGCGTGGCGGAGGTCGCGGAGCACGGCGCGCAGGGTCGCGACCGCCTCCGGGGTGGGTAGGGCCTCGACGGCATGGCCGAGCGCGATCGCGACCGATTGCGACGGCAGCGATTTCGCGGTCGTCGGCGCCAGGCTGACCTTGCGGAACAGCTCGTCGAGCACCGGCGGCAGCCAGGGTTCGTCGCGGTCGAGCGCGACCCGTGCCAGCCGGGCGATGACGGAGGATTCTGCCCGAGAGAAGGCCTTGTCGGAGCCGTAGGGCAGCTTGCCGGCATGAATGTCGCGCGCCCGCGCCGCCGCCGCCGTCAAACCGGCTTCGGTGAAAGCGACATATCCGGGACAATCCGATAGCGCCGGGGTGGGATCGTCGCCGTCCCGATCGCGCTGCAATAGCTTGGCGATCAACAGATGTGTCCGCAGATCGAGGCCGGCGATGACACGAATTTCATCGATGAGCAGCGGCGAGTCGGACAGATCGGCAGCGAGCTTCGTGACCAGCTCGGCGGTAAACGGCTCGTCGACGAGCCGGGCCAATCCCACCGCGACGAGCGGCCGCGCGCGCCAGTTCGCCACCGCCAGAAAGCGCCTCGCCGCGAGGTCGAGGCCAGCGAAGGCAAGATCGGCACAGCGCTCGAGTACCGTACAGGCTCTGTCCCATTCATATGTCGAGAACCGGAGAGAGCGCTCGGGCTTCTCCTTATCTTCTTCCTCGAGCCGGCGCGCGAGCAGGTCGAGATAGTCGCGGCATGTCGCGCCGCCGAAGGCGACGCCGATCTTGGCGTCTTGAACCAGCCTGTCCGTCCGTTCCGGGTCGATCTGTTCAATGACGACACCACGATCGCCGTCGGGCGCTTTGGGAACCAGTTTGATGATGTTCGACGGCTCGTCGGCTGGTGTCGTCATGGCGTGTCCCGGCTATTGGTCCCCCGATGCCGCTGCCGCGGGCAGTAGGGTGTTCCAGGTGTCAGATGATCTCAGGTCTTCGACTTCGCAATCAAGAACGGGTACCGGGGTAGAAACTCAACCGGGATCGCGGCTGCTGTCGCGATCCCGGGATGTCACCATCAAGCGGCAGTGCGATAGCGCGCCGCCGGGTGGGCGTTCACGTAATTGGGCAGCATCGCCTGGCGTGCAGCCTCAAGCGCGAGCCACTGGCTGTCATCTGGCAAGGGCGGGATGGTCACGGTCTCGCGGCGGTCGAAGCCGACCAGCGCGGCGTCGACCAAATCGCCGACCTCCATCACCCCAGGCAGGGCATCGACGTCCCGGCCCGAGCGCTGCCAGATTTCGGTGCGCGTGGCCGCGGGCAGCACTGCCTGGAGATAGACGCCCTTGGGGCCGAGTTCGAGGTTGAGCCCCTGGGTCAGGAACAGCACGAACGCCTTGGTCGCGCCATAGACGCTCATGCCCAGTTCCGGCGCCAGCCCGACGACCGAGGCGATATTGATGATCGCGCCGCTGCCTGCCGCCGCGAAGCGCGGAGCGACGGCGTTGGCAAGCCGCGTTAATGCTGTAACGTTGAGGGCGATCAGTCCGGCGACATCGGCGCCGCTCTGCTCCAGGAAATTGCCCCGCAGCGTAGTGCCGGCGTTGTTGACGAGCACGCCGATCCGGGAATCCTCGCGCAAGCGCTGCTCGATCCGCACGACGTCGCGCTCGACCGAGAGGTCGGCCTGGACGACCTCGACCTTGACGCCGGTCTCGCCATGCAGTCGTTCGGCGAGTTCGGCCATGCGCACGCCGTCGCGCGCTACGAGGACGAGATCATGGCCGCGATGGGCGAAACGGTCGGCATAGACGGCACCGATGCCGGTCGAGGCGCCGGTGACGAGGACGGTGGGCTTCACACTCATTGACGGGTACTCCTTGGTGCGAGATGCATGACGATCATCATGTTTAATGTACATGATGATCGCCATCTATAATGTCAAGAGCGCGAAGCGGGGAATCATACGGGCGAAGTCGACAGCGGCCCGGCCGCGCGTGCCGCGGCGACGGTCTCGGCATCCATGACAGCGTCACCTTCGATCCGTTGCAGGCTGCCGAGGTCTGCTCGCGGAATTGTGGCGAGCCAGCGTTCGACATCTTTCGGGGTGCGGAAATATTCGAGTTCGATCGGGTTCTTCGTCGTATCGAATCCGGCTTCGGCGAGGGCCTCGACGAGTTCTGCCCAAGGCACGAGCCCAAAGCTCTGATCTGTCGGTTTGTAGCCGCGGCCGATCATGACGTAATCGACCCGCGGCAGCGATACCGGCATCCCGCTCGGCCAGATCACGAAACGGCCCGGTTGTCCGCTGCGTCGAAACAACGTGATGTGGGGAATGAAGCGGCGATCCCGGAACCGCATCCGGTCCGCCGTCGAGGCATAATTCCAGCGCCAGACATCGGTCAGAACCGCCGCGGGCAGGGTGGGGATGTCGAGATCGGGCTCGCGGGACAGCGTAGCGCGAACCGCGAGTTCGTTGCCGAAATTCCAGCCGCGCAGGAAGCCGTCGCCGGAATAGGGCCCGTCACCCATGCCGTCGATCTGCGGGTCCTCGATACGCGCCGTGAAGGCCGCCATGAAGGCGGATAATTCCCGTTCGGCCTCCAGCCCGAAGCAGCCGGCGCGGAGATACTGCAGGCTGAAGGTGCCGGCACCGATATTCTTGCGCAACGGGCTCCAGCGGCCGCGCTCGAAGCTGAACAGAAACATGACCAGGGTGTCGGGATTGCGATAGAACGCCTCGTAGCCGTCGATCTCGTAGTGTCGTCGCGCGGCGAAATAGGCCTGGAGACGCCGCCAGTCGACCTCTGGCGCGAACTGGAAATCCAATGTGTAGGTCATTGGCGGGTGATCCTGATCTTGCCGTTGGTCTGGGCCGTGGCGAGGCGTGGTGCGGGGATATTCATGACGAGTTCATGATACGTTCCAATATATCGTTGCTCGGATAGGTGGTCAAGGACACTGGTGAATTCTTCGCTCCGCTAATTCGCATGTCGGTCCGATCTTGACAGGAACGAAAGAAGAACATATAGTGCTTCCCGATTTTCGAGGATGCGCGATGTCCTTCATAGAGCGAAAGTTTCGATTGAATAACGCGCCCGGCAGTCTGGGCGTGAGTTGTCAGGCGAGCGGATTGGCGCTCGCCGGGGTGCCGTTGCTGTGTCGGACGGCCGAGGGCTTCGAGCCGCGCCCCGCCCTGGAGATCGCGGCGCTCCTTGAGGCGGCCTATCGCGGCGGGATCGGCCCGGCGGAGCGGCTGGCCACGCTGGAGGTCGTCGCGGCGGCGCTCAATCGCGGTGACATCCAGCGGGCGATGGTCGCGGCCTTACTCCTGCAGCTACCGGAGCTGAGCTGGGACGCCGCCGCCCGCCTTGCTCAGGCGGCGGAACGTCTCGCCAAATACGACAAGAACGAGCCGCGCAACCCCGCCGGTGAATGGACCGATGACGGGGACGAAGAAAGCGACGAGGATGAAGACGGCGATCCGGGACCTGACGTCGCCCATGACGCCGGTCTCGATCCGGAGATCGCCGGCATTCTGAAGGCGCGGAACCGGGAGTTCCAGCGACGCTATGATTATCTCGGCCCAATCGAGTTTGCCGAGGCTGTCATCAAATTCGGCTGGCAACTCGGCGAGGGCGGAAAGGACTATTCCCCCGACGAGCGGCAGGCGGCTCGCGCCGAATACGAGTTTCTGCAGGACCGGCTGAATTTCTGGCTGGGCTACGACTTCAAGCCGCAGAGCGCGCAGGGCAATCTCCAAAGCGCGGCGCTCTCCCTCTATCAGGGCGCGATTAACGGCGGCATCGTTCAAGTGGCTGGCCATCTCGGTGGCCTGCCGCCGTCGATGCTCGATGTCGCCGGGGCGGCCATTTGGAACGACGGCGCCCAGCTGACGGCGGGCCTGGGCGGGACCAAGCTGGACCTCGCCGGCACGGTGCCTTTGCGGGCGACCGAGCAGATCGGCGAAGTGGGCGGGATCGTCGACAAGCAGACTGTCGGCATC
>CAIUCF010000763.1 GCA_903897565.1 uncultured Rhodospirillales bacterium
AGCAGGTTGCGCTTCTGCCGCGCCCGCAGGGCGATTACGTCCGGGTCTTCGGACTCGCCTTCCGCCTCGCAGTTCCAGGAGAAATTGGCGTCGTGGCCGTCGCGATTCTCCTCGCCATTGGCCTCGTTGTGCTTGTCGTTGTAGGAGACCAGGTCGTGCAGGGTGAAGCCGTCATGGGCGGTGATGAGGTTGATCGACGCCCAAGGCCGCCTGCCGTTGTGATCGAAGATGTCCGACGACCCGGCAACCCGGCTCGCCATATCGGGGAGCAATCCGGTGTCGCCGCGCCAGAATCGCCGCGTCGTGTCGCGAAACGAGGCGTTCCACTCCGCCCAACCTGGAGGAAAGCCGCCGAGCTGATACCCGTCCGGCCCGATATCCCAGGGCTCGGCGATCATCTTGACAGTGTTCAGGATCGGATCCTGACGCACGGCATCGAAGAAGGCGCTCCCCCGATCGAAGTTTCGGTTCTCTCGCCCCAAGGTCGGGCAGAGGTCGAAGCGGAAACCGTCGACATGCATCTCGTTGACCCAGTAGCGCAGAGAGTCCATCACCATCTGCATCACGCGGGGATGCGAGAGGTTGACGGTATTTCCCGTGCCGGTGACGTCGAAATAGTACCGAGGATTGTCGTCGAGACAGTAGTAGCTCTTGTTGTCGATGCCGCGAAAGCTGAGGGTCGGCCCCATCTGGTTGCCTTCGCAGGTGTGGTTGTAGACCACGTCCAGGATGACCTCGATACCGACGTCGTGGAAACGCCGCACCATCGTCTTGAACTCATCGATATGGCCGCCGGCGAGGAACCTCGGATCCGGAGCGAAAAAGCCGAACGTATTGTAACCCCAATAATTCGTCAGGCCGCGTTGCACCAGATGACGATCATTGAGGAATGCGTGGATCGGCAACAGCTCAATCGCCGTGATGCCGAGATCGACGAGGTAGTCGATGATCGGCGGCGAGGCCAGCCCGGCGAAGGTGCCGCGCTTGTCGCGATCAACGTGCGGATGCGTCTGGGTCATGCCTCTGACATGCGCCTCGAGAATTACGCTCTCCTCCCAGCGAGTCCGCGGGTGACGGTCGTCGCCCCAGGTGAAGGCGGTCTCGACGACCCGGCATTTCGGCATCAATCGGGCGTTGTCACGCCGATCGAAGCTCAGGTCCTCGCGCGCGCTGCCGACCCGGTAGCCGAAATGGGCATCGGTCCAACGCAATTCGCCGTGGAAGGACAAGGCATAAGGGTCGAGCAGCAGCTTGTGATGATTGAAGCGATGGCCGTTCTCCGGCTCGTAGGGGCCGAAAACCCGGTAGCCGTAAAGTAGCCCGGGACGCGCGTCGGGAAGGTAGAGATGCCAGACCTCGTCGGTATATTCGGTCATACGCGCGCGCCAGACCTCCTGGACACCCGCGGCGTCGAAGATGCAGAGCTCGACCGCTTCGGCATGGGCCGAGAACAGGGCAAAATTGACGCCCTTGCCGTCCCAGGTCGCGCCCAAGGGGTAGGGGCTTCCCGGCCATACTCGACGGCGCGCGACCAAGGCTGTTGTGTTGTCCATCATGAACCTCGATAGCGAAAGACGCAGGCGGAGAGCGGGGGCAGAGTCAGGTCGAGAGATTGCGGGTGGCCATGCGACGGCTCCGGCGTGGTCGCGACCGCGCCGAGATTGCCGATGCCGCTGCCGCCATAAAGGTCGGCATCGGTGTTGAGGCATTCGCTCCAGGTCCCGGCCAGCGGCGCGCCGATCCGATAGTGCTGGTGCGGCACCGGGGTGAAGTTGCAGATCGTCAGCACGACATCCCCATGATCGCGACCATATCTCAGGTAGCTGATCACGCTGTGGTCGGCATCGGCGGCATCCAGCCAGGCGAAGCCTTGCGCCGATGCGTCATAGACGTGAAGGGCGCCCTGCGATCGGTAGAGTTGGTTGAGGTCGCGGACCAAATTCGAGACCCCCCGATGCATCGGATCGTCGAGCAATGGCCAATCGAGCGCGCCGTCATGGTCCCACTCCCGCCCCTGGGCGAGTTCGCCGCCCATGAACAGCAGCTTCTTACCCGGATGGGTCCACATGAAGGCGTAATAGGCCCGCAGATTGGCGAATTGCTGCCAGCGGTCGCCGGGCATGCGGCCGAGTAGAGACTTCTTGCCGTACACCACCTCGTCATGGCTGAGCGGCAGGATGAAGTTCTCGGAAAAGGCGTAGAGCAGACCGAAGGTCAGCTTGGCCTGGTGATAGCGGCGATAGATCGGATCGCACGCCATATATTCCAGCGTGTCGTGCATCCAGCCCATGTTCCATTTGAAGCCGAAGCCGAGTCCGCCGATATAGGTGGGCGCCGAAACCTTGGGCCAGGCCGTCGATTCTTCGGCCGCAGTCGTCGCCCCCGGCGCCTTCTCGAAGACCAACGTGTTCAAG
>CAIUCF010000764.1 GCA_903897565.1 uncultured Rhodospirillales bacterium
CGCACAACGTGGTCCTGAAGACCGACCTGCCCGCTCCCGGGCCGGTTATCAAAGCCAACGCCAACCAGATTCAGCAGGTTCTCACCAGCCTGATCACCAACGCGTGGGAGGCCAGCGGAATCGCCACCGGTGCCAAAATCTCGGCGATGCGATCGGCGAGGACTTCGCGAATTTCATCGGCCGAGACTTCCTGACCGAACCGGGTCTTGCGCAGTTCCTTGGTAACCCCGCGCGCCAGTCCGGCGCCGAGATCGGCGGTGATCAACAAGTCCTCGAGCTCACTCAGCTGCTCGTCGTCGAGCCGGCGCTTGGTGAAGATGCCGACGATGCCCTCGCCGAGCTTCGCCGAGGAGCGGCTGAGACCGCGCTTCAGCCGGGAAAACCAACCGTCACCACTCACGTCAATTCTCCAACAAGCACGTCATCCTCAATTCCGGTGAGCCGGACGGTCGCAATCTCGCCGACCGGGACGGGCCGATCGGGGCGTACCGGAGCATACTGTTCGCTGCGGCCCATGCCACCTCTTTCGCCGACGATCCGTACCGACGTCCCGACGCAGGAGGCGAAGTAGCGGGCGACCGCGTGCTCGCCGGCCGTCCGCAACCGGGCGGCCCGCGCCTTGACGACGTCTCCCGCCACCGCAGGCATGCGCGCAGCCGGCGTTTCCTGCCGAGCACTGTAGGGAAATACATGCAACCAGGTCAGCCCGGCCTCCTCGACCAGGGCGAGCGTATTGCGGAATCCGGCCTCATCCTCAGTCGGGAATCCGGCGATCAGATCGGCGCCAAGCACGATGTCGGGGCGGACACGCCGAGCGCGCGCGGCAACCTCGAGAACATCGCCGCGCAGGTGCCGTCGCTTCATGCGCTTGAGGATGAGATCGTCTCCCGCCTGCACCGAGAGATGTAGATGCGGCATCAGCCGCTCCTCGGTCTCCAGGACCGACCAGAGAGCCGGGTCGATCTCGCAGGGGTCGAGGCTGGACAGGCGCAGGCGCGGCAGTTCCGGGATCTCGCGCAGGATCGCAGAGACCAGATCGCCAAGGCGCTGGCCCTCGGCCAGATCCTCACCCCAGGCCGTCAGATCGACGCCTGTCAACACCACCTCGCGGTAGCCATTGGCGACGAGCCGGCGGATCGACCACACGACCTCGCCAGCGGTAACGGAGCGGCTTGGCCCGCGCGCGAACGGGATGACGCAGAAAGTGCAGCGATGGTCGCAACCCTGCTGAACCTGGACGAACGCCCTGGCGTGGCCTTCGAAGCCGTCGAGCAGATGCGCCGCGGTCTCGCGCACAGCCATGATATCGCTGACGACGTGGCGCGGCGCGTCCTGCGCCCAGCTCTCCGCCTTCAACTTGTCGGCATTGCCGAGAACCCGGCTCACCTCCGGCATCGCCGCGAAGGCGGTCGATTTCAGCTGGGCAGCGCAGCCGGTGACGATGATCTGGGCGCCGGGTCGCTCGCGACGGGCGCGGCGGATGGCCTGGCGCGCCTCGCGTTCGGCACCCGCCGTCACCGCACAGGTATTGATGATGACGGCGTCCTCAAGCCCAGCTTCGCGCGCGAGCCGGCGCATGACCTCGGACTCCCAGATATTGAGCCTGCAGCCAAAGCTGAGGATGTCGACGTCATCAGGCATCGACGGTCAATCGACCAGCAGCGATGGGTCGATGACGCCGCTGAAGCTCGTCGCGCTGGGGCCTGTCATCAGGACATGGCCGTCTTCGCGCCAGGTGACGGTGAGACTGCCGCGCTCGAGCACCAGTTCCGCGCTGCGCCCCGTCAAGCCCCTGCGGACCGCGGCGACTAGGGCAGCGCAGGCCCCGCTGCCGCACGCCAGTGTCAATCCGGAGCCGCGCTCCCACACCCGCAGGCGCAGGCGATCCGCGCCGATCAACTGGGCGACACCGACATTGACCCGTTCGGGAAATAGCGGGTGATGCTCGACGAGAGGACCGAGGCGGCGGATGTCGATCGCGTCGAGGTCGGCGACGAAGAACGTCGCGTGGGGATTGCCCATGCTCGTGCAGGTCGCCGTGTCGAGCTGCTCCATGCCGATATGGACGCGCTCGGTGTCGAGAGCGCTTGCCAGTGGAATTTCCTGCCACGAAAGCCGAGCCTTGCCCATATCGACGGTGACCAGACCGTCGGTATGACGACGCGCCGGGAGCAGGCCCGAAATCGTCTCCAGTGTCAGACTGTCGCCGCCGGTGCGGTCCAGCACATACGCGGCGGCGCAGCGCGATCCGTTCCCGCAGGCGCCGGCCTCCGAGGCGTCGGCGTTGAGGAACCGAACGAATACGTCGGCATCCTGCGCGCGCGGCCGCTCCAGCAGCACCAATTGATCGAAGCCGATCCCGGTATGACGATCGGCGATCCGGCCGACGGCAGAATCCGACAGGGCCACGGCGCGCTCGCGCGCATCGATGACGACGAAATCATTGCCGAGGCCGTGCATCTTGGTGAACGGCAGGGGGATCGGGAGAGCGGGCATGCCGGCTATATAGGCGCAAGCGACGGCCTGCGTCCATCTGGCCCGCTCAGGGCTTGGTTGTCAGGAACGCGGAACGACTGCGTCTTTGGACTCGGTCTCTTTCTTCTGTGTCATTTCAGGCCAATAGGAGCCACAAATATCGAGCCAGGCATCGACGAGATCGAAGCCGCCGGTGGCGATCTCCTGCCACAGGGTTTCATACGTCGGCGGCGGCACCGCAAGATCGGCTTCGACGGTGCCGTCATGGATCGAAATCTTGTCGGCAAAATGGCTGGCGAGTCGCCGCATCGGTTCGTTGTCGAGCAGGCAGATCATGGAAATCGACGTCGCGCCGTGATTACGGCCAACGACGATGGCGCGGCGAAGCAGCTCGGCGCCGATGCCGCGGCTGCGCCACTCCTTTTCGACGGAGACCGCGATCTCACCAGACCCCTGCCCTTCGGGATGATCGAGTTCCAGTTCGGCGACGCCCCGCAAAGTGCCGTCGACGAAGAGTCCTACGAAATGGGCGCGTCGCCAGTCGATCTTGTCACAGCGCGCCGCGATTACCGCGTCACAGGTCGGGCCGAAGAAACGCAGAATTCGCTCATCCGCGTCGAGCCGCAGATAATGGTCACGAATCTTGTCGATCTCGCTCGGCAGCACCTGACGATACACAAACCCGTCGCATTCTCCACGATACCCATCGTCGCCCCATGGA
>CAIUCF010000765.1 GCA_903897565.1 uncultured Rhodospirillales bacterium
CTTCGTCCTGCCGACAGCGCCGAACCCAGCTGATTTCCCGACCTACTCGGATTACCTCAACGCCTATACGGGGCGTTATATTCCCAGCTACAACGCGGCCATTGCGCTCTACGCAGCCGGGGTCACCCATGCCTTCCAGGCGCCGCCGGCACCGGCCGCGCTCGCGGCACCGAGCGCCGCGGACGGCACCCCCACCGGATCGGAATACACCGCGTATACCGTGTCCTATTTCTCGGTGTATTCTGCTGCCTACCGCAACTATCTGACGACGGTCAGCACGCTTGCCGGCGCATTCGGTCACAGCTTGCTCAATATGGCCGGGACGGACGAGCTGTATCAGGCGCCGTCGGCACCGGTGGCGCCGAGCGCCTGGGGCTCGGATATCCGCACGAGTACCGCGACTTACCAAATCGGCAATGACGGCCTCTATGGCGCCAATGGTGTCTCGCCGAACGCGACCGCCAACGATCCCAACCCCGTCATGTCGGCAAATCTGGTCCCCGCGACTGCGGTGACCGCCGCCGCCCCCGCTTCCGGAAGCCGGCACGCGACATCGCAGGGATCATGGTCGATTCAGATTGTCGGTGGCGCCGATAGCGGCAGCGTCGACCCGCTCGGCCTGCAGCCGCTGGCCGCGTTCCAGCCGGATTCCACGTCGGGCGCCTATACGACGGGAACGGTCACGCTGGACGGTCACACGACCTACACGCTTGCGACCTCGATCCGCACGGCGATCACGACCTCCGACCCGACCCTGACCCAGAGCGCGGTGACCGCGCTGGTGCCGACCTTGGTGCGGACCGGGACGGGCACGATCGATATCGCGGCCGCGACCAACATCGTCCTCGCCGATACGCTGGCCCCGGCCACGATCTATACGGCAGGCGTCCAGACCACATTGCCCGATGCAGGCTATACGTCGACGAATGGCGGCGCCGCGCTCAATGGTCCGAACTCGGCGGCGGCCCAGCTGTCGACCGGCGGCTCGAACTTCTTCGGCGACGGCACCGGGACGACGACGGCCACCAACCCGACCGGCTTCAATGCCCCGAGTTTCGGGGATTCTTTCGTGCTGACGGCACCGACCCTGTTCGCCGTCACGGATCCCGCCTATCCCGAGCAGGGCGGCGCCGTCACGGTCACGGCGCAGAACGATATCGTCGGCGTTCAGGCGACGGCCGCGACGGCGACCTACAACAGCGACAGCCAGAATGGCTACCTCGATCAGTTCTGGGCGAGTTGGCTGTTGACCCGCTCGGCGCCGGTCGCCGGCCCGACCGCCTATAGTTTCAGCGCCGACCAGGGCGTCTACAACCCGGGAATTTCGCGCGCCATCAGTTCCGATCTCACGGCTGGACAGACGACCTGGTGGATCAATTTCGGCAGCTTCGATCAAGGCGTCGCGGCGCTGGGCGGCGGCGACGTCACGGTCACCGCGGGACACGATATCCGCCAGTTCTCGGCCTCGACGGCGTCGACCGGCCGGGTCAGCGGCGGGCTCGACGCCAACAGCCCGCCGGTGCTCCATGTCACCGGGGGCGGCGACCTGACCGTCACGGCGGGCAACGACATCCTGAGCGGCAGCTATTACGTCGCGCTCGGCACCGGAAAAATCACGGCAGGCGGCTCTATCGGTGCGGATGCGACGAACTGGAGCTATAAATACACCGACACCAATGCGGTAGCCGGAGGCAAGGTCACGGTCGCACCTTCCGTCGTGCTCGGCGTCGGCGATGCCCAACTCTTCGTCGGCGCCACCGGCAGCGTGGATATCGGGGACATCGTCAACCCCACCGAAATCCAGAGCGGCGTCAGCATCGTGGTCGGTGATGACGCCATCGCCCGGAATCACGGCGCCTCGGATCTGCGCCTGACCAACAACACCGAATTTACCCTCGCCTCCGCGCCGTTCAATACCATGACCGCCAGCTCCGCAGTGACGATCGCGGCGATCGGCGGCGACGTCAATTTCCTGACATTGCCCTCCGGCAGCGCCAACAAGCTCTACCAGAGCAATTACCGCTTGCTGCCGGCGACCGTCGACGTCACGGCCTATCGC
>CAIUCF010000766.1 GCA_903897565.1 uncultured Rhodospirillales bacterium
GTCGGCATGAAGTCGCGCGGCGTCTACGAGACCCCGGGCGGCACCGTGATGCACGCCGCCCATCGCGCCATCGAGAGCATCACCCTCGACCGCAACGCCGCGCATCTGAAAGACGAGCTCATGCCGCGCTACGCGGAGCTGGTCTATAACGGCTTCTGGTTCGCGCCCGAGCGCGAGATGCTGCAGGCCCTGATCGACAAGAGCCAGGAGCATGTCTGCGGCACCGTCCGCCTCAAGCTCTACAAGGGCAGCGTCCGCACCGTCGGCCGCAAATCGCCCAAGAGCCTGTACAGCCTCGCCCATGTCACCTTCGAGGAAGATCAGGTCTACGACCAGCGCGACGCCGCGGGCTTCATCAAGCTCAACGCACTGCGCCTGCGGCTCGCCAAAGCGGCGCGCGGCTAGTTAAAAACCTGTCGGTGCCGGCAGTGTCGTCCCGTATACTCTCGATCGAAAACCAAGGGACGATGCATGCCGGGACCAGGGCCGAAGCGTAAGAAGGGACCGCGCCAGCCGCAACGCGGCCGCGCGGCCGCGCGACGTCAGGGCAAGCTCGGCATCACCCGTCGCGCGCTGCTGGCCGGATCGGCGGGCGTGCTCGCCGCCGGCTTCGGGATCGGCTCGCTGCTGCGCGACAAGACTGAACCGGTCATCCAGGAGGCCTCGGCGCCGATTACCGGTCCCACGCCGGTCGTCGCCGCCGCCGCACAGCCGGCGCCGCATGTCGATCCGCTGATGGAAGAGACGCCGCTTCCCTCCGACGTCTACGTCTCCCGAACCCAGATGCCGGGTGTCCCGGCCGTGCCGCCGTCTGCCGTCACGTCGGCCGCGCCGCCTGTGACCACGCCGCCGCGGCGTCCACCCGTGAGGGCAGGTACTCCGACCTGGCAGCGCAACGCCCGGCCCCTGGTGCCGGCCAGCGGCATCCCTGCCGTCGCCATCGTCATCGACGATCTCGGCCTCGACCGCGAGCGCACCGAGCGCAGCCTGCGGCTCGGCCGCGACGTCACCATGGCGTTCATGACCTATGCCGAAGGCCTGCCGCAGTGGCTGGGCCAGGCCCGCTCGGGTCGCCACGAAATCCTGGTCCATGTCCCGATGCAGCCGGAAGCAGCCAGCATCGATCCCGGGCCCAACGCTCTCACCGTCGGACTGTCCGAGCGCGAGATCCTCGGCCGGCTGCGCTGGGGTCTCGACCGCATGGACGGCTATGTCGGCGCCAACAACCACATGGGCAGCCGTTTTACCGAGGACGCCGCCGGCATGCGCGTCGTGCTCGAAGAGTTGCAGGCCCGCGGCATGCTGTTCCTGGACTCCCGTACGACCGGTCGCAGCGCCTGCGCCGCCGTCGCCGCGACGGTCGGCCTGCCCTTCGCCTCGCGCAACGTCTTCCTCGACAACGACACGTCAGCGAGTGCGGTGCGGGCGCAGATCATGGTGCTGGAACAGGTCGCCCGCAAACACGGCACCGCGATCGGCATCGGCCACCCCCATGACGGCACCCTGACGGCGCTGGCCGAATGGCTCCCCATCGCCGCCTCGCGCGGCATCGCCGTGGTGCCGCTGACCAGCGCGATGCGGCTTGCCGCCGAGCGCGCATAATCGCGGGTCATCATTCCGACATGGTGATCGGCTAATCGATCGTTTTCCTCTGCCCGGAGTCGCAACGATGCATCAGTTCGGCGTGATCCCATTCCTTGGCGCCGCTGCTTTGTTCGCGACGACGATGCCGGCCCTTGCCGCACCCGCCCCGCTCGACAGGATCGAGCACATCATCGTCATCTACACCGAGAACCGCAGCTTCGATAACCTCTACGGGCTGTTCCCCGGCGCCGATGGCATCGCCAATGCCGGGGCCGCGGCGACCCAGGTCGACACGTCAGGCAAGCCCTTCGACACCCTGCCCTCGGTCATGGACACCTCGTCCAAGCCGCCCAAGCCCGACCCGCGCTTCCCCGCGAGCCTCCCCAATAAGCCGTTCGACATCGCGCCCTATGTGCCGATCGACCAGAAGACCGGCGATCTCGTCCATCGCTTCTACGAGGAGCAGGCGCAGATCGACGGCGGCAAGATGGACAAGTTCGCCGCGATCTCGAATGCCGGCGGGCTGACGATGGGCTATTACGACGGCCACGGCATGAAGCTGTGGCAATGGGCGAAGCAGTACACGCTCGCCGATCATTTCTTCCACGCAGCCTTCGGCGGCTCGTTCCTCAATCATTTCTGGCTGGTCTGCGCCTGCACGCCGGAATTCAAGCATGCGCCGGCGCAGATCACCGCCACCCAAACCCCAGACGGTACGATCGGCAATATCGAGCATGCCGCCGTCACGCCCGACGGCTACGCCGTCAATACCCTGCAGCCCTTCAACCCGCCCTATAGCAGCGAGCATGGTTCGAGCGACCCGAAATTCCGCCTGCCGCCGCAGATTCTGCCGACGATCGCCGATCGCCTCGAAGCCAAGCGCGTGTCCTGGGCCTGGTACGCCGGCGGCTGGGACGATGCCGCGGCGGGCCATGCCGACAAGCTGTTCGAGTTCCATCACCAGCCGTTCCTGTATTTCGGCAAATTCGCGCCCGGCCGTCCCGAGCGCTCGGCGCATCTCAAGGATTACAAGGATCTGCTGGCTGGGATCGCCAAGGGCAATCTGCCCCATGTCGTGTTCTACAAGCCGATCGGCGAACTCGACCAGCATCCGGGATATTCCGAGGTCATGGCCGCCGACGACCATGTCGCCGATCTGCTGACGCGGATCAAGGCGAGCCCGCTCTGGGCCCATAGCGTGGTGATCGTCACCGCCGACGAGAATGGGGGCACCTGGGATCATGTCGGCCCGCCCAAGATCGACCGCTGGGGGCCGGGTACGCGCGTGCCGACCCTGATCGTCTCGCCCTTCGCCAAACAGGGCTTCGTCGACCACACGGTCTACGACACCACCTCGATCTTGAAGCTGATCGAGACGCGGTATCACCTGAAACCTCTCGGCAGTCGCGACGCCGCCGCCGCGGACCTCACGGCGGCATTGGCATTCGGGCAATAGGCCGCGGCGCCGGCGCGGCACAAGAACTGCTAGGCTCCCGGCATCGATCGCCCTTGGGAGTTTGCAGCATGCCGTCCGGTTCGTCGTTTTCGAAAGTCCCGCTCATCGACATCGCGGGACTGGGTGCGGGTGACGCCGCGACGGACCAACGGATCGCCGCTGAGCTTGGCAAGGCGGCACGCGAGGTCGGGTTCCTCTACGTCATCGGCCACGGCATTCCCGAAACGCTCTTCGCCGATCTGCGCGCGGCGGCCGAGCGGCTGTTCGCGCTGCCGCTCGAGCGCAAGATGGACGTCTATATCGGCAAGTCGAAGAACCATCGCGGCTACGTGCCGGAGGGCGAGGAAGGCCTCGCCACCAGCACCCGCGACAAGAAGGAAGCGTTCGACCTCGCCATCGATCTGCCCGCCGATGACCCCGATTATCTCGCCGGAAATCCGATGCTTGGCCCCAACCAGTGGCCCGACCTGCCCGGCTTCCGCGAGCCGGTGCAGGCCTATTACGACGCGGCCTTCGCGCTCGGCCGCAAGCTGATGCGGGGCTTCGCGATCGCGCTGGGCGAGTCGCCCGACGTGTTCGAGCGCTATGTCACGCGGCCGCCGTCGCAGCTGCGCCTCATCCACTACCCCTATTCACCGGATGTCGTCGACGCGATGGGGATCGGCGCCCATACCGATTACGAGTGCTTCACCCTGCTGCATTCGACCATTCCCGGGCTCGAAGTCCTGAACGGCGACGGCGTCTGGATCGACGCGCCGCCAATCCCCGGCGCCTTCGTCGTCAATATCGGCGACATGCTCGAGCTGTGGACCAATGGCGAATTCATCGCCACCTCGCACCGCGTCCGCAAGGTCAAGGAGGAACGCTACTCCTTCCCGCTGTTCTTCGCCGTCGACTACGACACCAAGGTCGCACCGCTGCCGCGCTTCGTGACGCCCGAACGCCCGACCCGCCCCGGCCTGATCGCCGGCGAGCATCTCTACGCCCAGACCATCCAGGTCTTCCGCTACCTCAAGGAACGCATGGCGCGCGGCGAGGTGAAGCTGCCGGACAACGCGCTGGCGCTGTCGTCGTTCGGCCAAGAGGCGCGGCATAATCGGGGGTGAAAATTAGCTGAAGATGCGGCTTCGTCCGCCAGGTTCAGAGCCATCTCTCCAGCGAGTGCCATATCGAAAGCAGGAAAGCGGCCATTCCCAGCGCTAGTACCGCAATCGCCCAAAGGAGCAGTTCAGCGCCCCATTGCATCGGCCAAATAACCAAGTCAACAAACAGCCACCGCAGCTCCCTCGGCCACGACATCTTGCCGCGATAGTCTGTCCTGATCGGATGCCGGTCGGGGTCGCTCATCAGAGTAACATGGTGACA
>CAIUCF010000767.1 GCA_903897565.1 uncultured Rhodospirillales bacterium
AGAAAGATAATCGGCAACCTGGTACGAAAATAGTCGCGTTACCCCGTGACCTTCGACCGCCGCCTGGACCGCCGCGCGGACGCTGTTCACGATGAAGCGCGGGGTGAACTGCACGGTTCGTGGGATCGTCGATCCCTCGACCGGCGGAAATGTCCATGAGTCGAACCCGAAATGGGTCATCGCTATCAACTCTTGACGCGGAAGATCTTGGAGTTCTTCGATGGGCCCATGCGTGTCGAGATAGGATGGCGCCGCAGCGATGATGCGTCGGACCTCGCCGACACGGATGGCGATCATCGAAGAATCCCGAAGATGCCCGATCCGCAGGGCCACGTCGACGCCCTCGTCCATCATGTTCACCTGTCGATCGAGCAGGTAGAGCCTAGCCGTCACATCTGGATGCTTTCCGAGAAACGCATTCAGGATGGGGCGAAGCACCTCTTCACCGGAGTAGACCGGTGCAGTCAGACTAAGAGTACCGCGCGGACTCGATTGTTCGCCCGCGGCCCGAAGTTCGGCCTCCTTAAGGTCCGCGAGGACCCGTCGGCACACAACGGCATAGTGTTCTCCAGCCTCACTGAGTTTGATAGAGCGCGTTGTGCGATGGAGAATTTGCGTGCCGAGCCGGTCCTCCAGAAACGCGAGGGCCCGAGTGACCGCAGCTGGGGATCGACCGAGTTTTCGGCCCGCTCGGGCGAGGCTGCCTTCGTCAATGGCTGTGACGAAGATGGTCATGGCGTCGAAGCGATCCATCGATTATTCCGAATATTGAAATACCGAATTCCGACAAACGCGTATTCACTCAAATGGAGTCCCAATTTAACATAAAAGCGAAGCGTGTGCTTTAGCTGATTGTGGCAATATTACCCGGGTAACCGGGTCTCGCCCGCTGGTTGCTGGCGAATTTGGGACAATATCTCTTCGACCGGAAACACTGCCGTTTCCTCGGCCTGTGTGGTCGCCGGCCCTGCCGTGAACTGCCGCGGGTGGTGGTCTCGCGGTGGCTATCTCGTCCAAGGTCGCTGCCTCGGTACTTGATCCTCGAACCCTATCGCGCCGGACGCTCTCGAGTGATTCTGGGTGTCAGATATTATTGCGAAATCCGGGGGAGTGAATTGCTTCTTACGACGATTGTTCGCAAGCCCTCTGAAAATTAATTTCGATAGAGACGGCCTGAACTTGATGTCGGCCGCAACGAAAGCGTCGTCGGGGTCACTATCGTCAGTGTGTCTTCCCCTGGGGCGGCTGAGCCGGGTGAGGACGTCTCGAATTGAGATCGAGATGTTCACGAGAAGCCATCTTCGAGGATCGCCCCGGGTGTCCATATCACCCTTGGGCCTGTCGAAATTGAGAAACAGATGCCGAGTGTCGAGTCCGATGAATGCGAGGCGGTTGTCTGCATTCGTACGCATTATGAACCCAAGCCGCCCCTTTTGGATCGTGCGGCCGCCGGCGCGCGCGAGGCCACTTATGTGGAGCGTAATTCCAGGTATTGGCGACGAAATCTAGCGATATGTGTGTTCGGCTCGTTCACGACACTTGTGAGCCTGAGCATGTTGCTGCCATTCCTTCCACTTTATGTAGAGCAACTCGGCGTTAAATCACAATCTGAAATTATTCAATATTCGGGAGTCGCGTTCAGCGCCACGTTTTTCGGGACTGCGATCACCGCCCCAATCTGGGGGCGGTTGGCGGACCGTTACGGTCGGAAACCAATGTTGGTTCGTGCCGCGGTGGGGATGGCGATCAT
>CAIUCF010000768.1 GCA_903897565.1 uncultured Rhodospirillales bacterium
ATCGCCGACCGGCTCCGAGGTATAGGCGATCTGGCGCTCCGAACGGCCGCGCAGATCAGCCAGGAACGGATTGCTGACCGCCGAGGAATAGAAGCCGGTCGGGCTGAAACGGTTGAGATAGACGTCGCCCGGCTGCAGGGTCAGCAGCCGCCGCTTCCAGGCATCGGAGATCGGGCTCTCCTTGGTCAGCAACGGCCGGGTGCCGAACTGGAAGGCGATCGGCCCGAGTTCGGGATTCTCGATCCAGTCTTCCCATTCGTTGAGCGCCCAGACGCCCCCGGCCATGAAGATCGGCGGGGTCTCGAGACCGAATTCGCGCATGGTGGCGCGCAGTTCGCGCACGCGCGGCAACGGCTCCTGCGGGACATCGGGATCCTCGGAATTCGACAAGCCGTTATGGCCGCCGGCCAACCAGGGATCCTCGTAGACGACGCCGCCGAGATTGTCGCGGAATTTGTGATAGGCGCGCTTCCACAGGGCGCGGAAGGCGCGCGCCGAGGAGACGATGGGGTAGTAATGGACGCCGTGCTTGGCGCAGATTTCGGCGATCTTGTAGGGCATGCCGGCGCCGCAGGTGACGCCGTGGATCAGGCCCTTGGCGCCGCTGAGGATACCCTCGACGATCTCCTCGGCCGCGCCCATCTCCCACAGGATGTTGACGTGCATGCGGCCATTGCCGCCGGAAATATCATGGGCGATGCGGGCCTGCGAGATGCCGCCGCGGATGGCGTAGTTGACGAGTTCGCGCTGCCGCTCGCGCCGGGTCGTGCCGTAATAGATCTGCGGCAATTCATTGCCGTTCTCGTCGAAGGAATCCGCATTGACGCCGGAGAAGGTCCCAACACCGCCGGACGCCGCCCAGGCGCCGGAACTTTCGCCGTTCGAGACGGAAATTCCCTTGCCGCCCTCGACCAGGGGCAACACCTCACGACCGGATATCACCAGCGGGTTCAACGCCTTCACAACAGGAAACCCTTCCTCATATCGCCCATACCGGGGCATTGGTGCCTGATATAGCAGAAAACCGCGCGGAACCAAGGTCCGCGCGGCTTCTTCTTCGTTCCTCGTTTAAGTCGCCGCAGGGCTCCTTACGAGGCAGCACCTTCGGTCGGCTTCTTGGCGCCGATGTCTTCGCCGGTGGCCTGATCAACCTGCTTCATGCTGAGCTTGATCTTGCCGCGATCGTCGAAGCCGAGGACCTTGACCTTGACCGCGTCGCCGACATTGACGACGTCGCCGACCTTGCCGACGCGCTGCTGCGCCAGCTCGCTGATATGGACGAGGCCATCGCGTGAGCCGAGGAAGTTCACGAAGGCGCCGAAATCCATCACCTTCACGACCTTGCCGGGATAGATCACGCCGACTTCCGGCTCCGCGACGATGCCGCGGATCCAGTCGATGGCGGCCTGAGCCGACTTGGCTTCGACGGCGGCGACCTTGATGGTGCCGTCATCCTCGATGTCGATCTTGGCGCCGGTGCTCTCGCAGATCTCGCGGATGACCTTACCGCCGGAGCCGATCACTTCGCGGATCTTCTCCTTCGGAATATGC
>CAIUCF010000769.1 GCA_903897565.1 uncultured Rhodospirillales bacterium
CCCTCGTAAAGTATCGTGGTGCAGCCGCGCAGCAATGGCGCGTAGACGATGTAGGAATGGCCGACCACCCAGCCGACGTCGGAGGCCGTGAACATGACCTCCCCGGGCTCGAGGTCGAAGACGTTCGCCATGCTCCAGTTGAGCGCAACGGCATAGCCACCATGGTCGCGGACCACGCCTTTCGGTACGCCGGTCGTGCCGGAGGTGTAAAGGATGTAGAGCGGGTCGGTCGCCAGGGTCTCGACGCAGGACACCGGCTCGGCCGTCGCCATGGCGGCCTCCCAGGTAACGTCCCTGCCTTCGACCATGCTGGCCTCGACCTGGGGCCGCTGCAGGATCACGCAGTGGCGCGGCTTGCTCTTGGCGGCATCGATCGCAGCGTCCAGCATCGGCTTGTAGGGCAGCACCTTCTTGCCCTCGATGCCGCAGGACGCCGAAACCACGACCACCGGCGCCGCATCGTCGATGCGGACGGCCAACTCATGCGGGGCGAAGCCGCCAAACACAACGGAATGGACCGCGCCGATGCGGGCACAGGCCAGCATCGCGATGGCAGCTTCCGGCACCATGGGCATGTAGATGACGACGCGATCGCCCTTCGTCACGCCGAGCGTCGCAAGCGCGCCCGCGAATTTGGCGACCTGCTCGCCAAGTTCGCGATAGGTGATCTTGGTGAGGGTTCCCGTGACCGGGCTGTCATAGATGATCGCCGCTTGCGCACCGCGGCCGGCCATCAGATGCCGGTCGATTGCGTTGTAGCAGATATTCAAGCCGCCACGGGGAAACCAGCGATAGAAGGGCGGCCGCGAGTCGTCGAGCACGCGACTGAAGGGCTGCCACCAACTCAGCCCCTTTGCCGCCTCGCGCCAGAATGACTCCCGGTCGTCGATCGCGCGTCGGTATACGGCGTCATAGGATTTAAGGCTGTCCAAGCTCATTCTTGCCACCATGTGAGCGTTGCTATCCATTCCGACGGCAGGCGCGTTGTTATCATTGGGAAGCAGTTCTCGAATCTATCGGATTGTTTCCGACTTTTCCGCCCGTACCGCAACCAGATTACCACATCTTGCGATTTCGGCTTTACCGCCAACGTCGCAATCGCTTGACCGCCTCCGCGATCTCCTCCGTCTTCCCGGCAAAGGAAAACCGGAGCGCACGATGGCCGCGAGCGGCGTCGAAATCGAGGCCCGGAGTGGTTGCGACCCCGGTCTCGTGCAGCATCCGACGGCAATAGGCCAGACTGTCATTCGTCAGATTGCCGATATCCGCATAAAGATAGAACGCGCCCTGCGGCGGCAGAAAACTCTCGATGCCGCAACCGGGGAGCCCGGCGACCAGGATTTCGCGATTCTCGGCATAACGTCGCAGATTCGCCTGCAATTCGTCGTGACTCTCGAACGCCTCGATGGCCGCGATCTGCGACAGGGTCGGCGGGGAAATCACGAAATTGGGCGCGAGGGTGGAGATCGACGGCACGAGATCGGCCGGCATGATCATCCAGCCAAGCCGCCAGCCCGTCATTGAGAAGTATTTCGAGAAGCTGTTGATGACGATGGCGTCATCGGACAGGCCGGCGACGGTGATCGCCGGCGCATCATAGGTCAGGCCGTGATAAATTTCGTCCGAGACGAAACGGGCGCCGTTGCGCGCGCACCAAGCAACCAACGCCGTGAGGGCCGCCTCTCCCAGCATCGTGCCGGTCGGATTCGAAGGACTGGCGACGATCACGCCATCGATCCGGCCCTCGACCCGGTCAAGCAGTGCCGGTGTCGGCTGATAGAGGTCCTCCGGCCCGGTTGCGACATCCACAACTTCGATCCCGAGCGCGGTGAGAATGTGGCGATAAGCCGGGTAGCCCGGCGAGGCCAGAACCACGCGGTCGCCGGCATTGAATGCCGACAGAAACGCCAGCAGGAAAGCCCCCGAGGCGCCGCCGGTGATGATCACCCGGGCGGGGTCGAGGGCGACGCCATAGAATTCCTGGTAATGCCGGGCGATGCGCATCCGCAGTTCCGGCAGGCCGAGCCCATCGGTATAGCCGAGCACGGATTCCGACAGGGCGCGGGCAGCGGCTTCGCGAACCCGCGACGGCGCCGCGGTAGATGGCTGGCCGACCTCCATGTGAATGACGTCCGTTCCGGTCGCCGCCAGACGATTGGCGTCCCGCATCACCTCCATGGCAATGAAGGGAGGAACCCGCCCCCGGGCCGCATATTTAAGAGGTGGTCTCATTTCTGGCGAAGGTCCTTGCACTGCGCCCCCGAAGCGTTAAGTGAATCGGGCGGCGATATCAAGAGAGGCCGATCGCTCACTGGACCTGGGCCCGCGGATCGATCAAGAATGCCGAGCCGTTGCAAGGAAAGCATGTTGTCGTTGTCACGTATCACCCGCCTGGCCAAGCATGTCGTGATCACCCTGGTGATGGGGTCGCTCCTGATGACGCGCCCCGCCTGCGCCCAGGAAAACGGCGGCCTCATCCGCGACGCCGAGATCGAACACGATATCCGCAACTGGGTCACGCCGATCTTCCGGGCGGCCGGGCTGGATCCGAGCTTCGTCCAGATTTATCTGGTCGGGGATCCCCAGATCAATTCCTTCGTCGCCGGCGGCCAGCGCATCTTCATCAATACCGGGCTCCTCACCCGCAGCAAGTCGCCGAACCAGGTGATCGGCGTCATCGCCCATGAGACTGGCCACATCGCCGGTGGTCATCTCCTGCGCATGCAGGAAGCGCTGCGCGCGGCGACGGTGGAGGCGATAGCGGGGTTTCTGATCGGCGCCGGGGCGGCGTTCGGCGGCGCCGGCGGCAGCGGAGTAGGCGCCGGTGCGCTCGCGGGCGAGTCGATGGCCCAACGCGCGATCTTCGCCTATTCGA
>CAIUCF010000770.1 GCA_903897565.1 uncultured Rhodospirillales bacterium
GCTCCAAGGCGAGTTGCTGAACTACGTCAAGAGCGTCGCCGAGCGCTATGGCTTGCGCGAGCGCACCAGCTTCGGCGCCGCCGTGCAGCGCGCGACCTGGAACGACGCGACCGGGAAATGGGAGGTGCTGATCCGTAACGCCGACGGCAGCGAGACTCTGCATGTCGTCGACGCCGTGATCAGCGCGGTCGGCATCCTCAACAACCCGCTGGTGCCGAAGATCCCCGGGATCGAGAGCTTCCCCGGCACGGTCGTCCACACCGCGGAATGGCCGGATGATCTCGACGTCACGGGCAAGCGCGTGGTCGTGGTCGGCAATGGTGCCTCGGCGATGCAGGTCGTCCCCGCGATCGCCGACAAGGTCGAGAGCCTGACGATCTTCGCCCGCTCCAAGCAATGGGCGGCGCCGTTCCCGCAATTCGGCAAATCGATGCCCGACGCGGTGCGCGCCCTCATCCAGGCGGTGCCGCTTTACCATGAATGGTACAAGGCGCGGCTGATGTGGACCTTCAACGACCGGCTCCACGCCTCGCTGCAGAAGGACCCGGAATGGCCGTCGCCGCAGCGCTCGCTCAACTCCGTCAACGACGCCCATCGCCGCTTCTTCACCGACTACGTCGTCCAGGAACTAGGGCCGCGCCAGGATCTGCTCGACAAGGTGCTCCCGGACTTCCCGCCCTATGGCAAGCGCATCCTGCTCGACAATGGCTGGTACCGCACCTTGACTAAGCCGAACGTCACCCTGATCCCGCAGCGACTGGTCCAGGTCGAGGGCTCGACCTTGACGGCGGCCGACGGAGCCAAGACCGAGGCCGATATCATCATCCTCGCCACCGGCTTCAAGGCGGCGGAATTCCTCGCCTCGTTCGAGGTCATCGGCAAGGACGGGCAGATTTTGCGCGAGGTCTGGGAGGTCGATAACCCGAAATCCTATCTCGGCTCCACGGTGCCGGGATTTCCCAATTTCTTCACCCTGCTCGGGCCCAATATCGGCCTCGGCCATGGCGGCAGCATGGTCAAGGCGATCGAGCTGCAGACCAGCTACATCCTCAACATCATGGAGAAGATGTTCGCGCGGCGCGCCCGCGCCGTCGAGGTCCGCCGCGATATCTTCGAGCAGTACAACGAGCGGCTCGACGAAGCCCATAACCGCATGGTCTGGACGCATGAGGGCACCGAGAACTGGTATCGCAACCGCCTCGGTCGCGTCGTCGCCATCACGCCTTGGCGCAACGACGATTTCTGGCGCATGACCCGCGAGGCCCGCGACGAGGAATACGTGTTTGAGGTGCCGAAGGCGTCATGAGCCTCGTTATCGAGGAGGACGGTACCCGCAAGAGCCTGAAGACGGCGGCGATGCGGCTGTTCTCGCTGCACGGCATCGACGGGGTGTCGACGCGCGACATCATCGCCGAGGCCGGGGCGAAGAACACCGCCTCGCTGCACTATTATTTCGGCAGCAAGGACGATCTGGTCCGCGAGCTGGTCGACGACGCCGGAAGGCGCAGCGACCGCGCCCGCACCGCGGTACTCGACCGGCTGGAGCGCGCAGGGAAGGTGCTCGATATCGAGGACATCGTCCGCATCATGATCGAGGTCGAGACCATCGGCACCGGCGATCCCGAGCAGATCTCCTCGCCGCCGATCGGCTTCGGCCATATGCGCTTCGTCGCGGCGATGCAGCTCAACTACCGCGACAAGTTCATGGCGACGATCGGCGACCGCTGGGACACCAGCTACCTGCGCTGTGTCCGCCACATCAAGGCCCTGCTGCCGGGCGTGCCGGAGGCAACGCTCAACCAGCGCCTGGTCTATTTCTACGTCTTCGTGAACGCGAGCCTGGCGACCCGCGAGGCGGCGTTCATGGTCGACCGGCGGGGCGGGAATCTGTGGGGCGATGCGCGGGCGCTGGAGAACTTGATCGAGGTGCTGGCGGCGGGGTTGCGGGGTGGGGTAAGGCAGCCTAATAAAGCAAATCTTGGCCCGCTTCGGGGATCAAATTCAGTATCAA
>CAIUCF010000771.1 GCA_903897565.1 uncultured Rhodospirillales bacterium
GCAGGCGGAGGCTGCCATCCTGGAGCGCGAGAAAGGCGCCGGGCGGGATGACATAGACCTCGTTCGCGACCGGCCGCATCCCGTCCTCCGCAAGGCGCACCGGCATCGCTGTCTGCGCCGCCAGCAACTCGACGAGCAGGCTCCTGGCGTGCGGGTCGAGGTGCTGGATGACGACGAAGGCCAAGCCACTGGCGACCGGCATGGCGGCAAGAAAGCGCCGGATGGGGTCGAGCCCGCCGGCCGAGGCGCCGATCAGGACAATGGGAGACCTTGGCGAAAGCCCCGCATCCGCGACATCGTCGGCCTTGGGCTTCGTCCTGGGACGGCCTGTTTTGGGCTTGGCGCCCGGGCCTTTTCCAACCAATCCGAAATCTCCCAGTACCGCGTCGTCCCGACGCCCGACGAACGGGCCGCGACACCCCAAGATGATCGTCGGCTGTCGCTGGTCCCGACGCAAGCGTGATCGGGCCGATCCCGCCGATGAAGCGTACCACCGATATTGCGGTACCCAGTGCAATCGCCTAGGGGGCAAACCTACCTAGGGAGAATCCGAGGCTCGCCCCCTCGGGGGTGGACACCGTAAATCCGATCGCAGACGACATGCGATGTGCCGGCGTGCCGAACTTTGGCCCCGCTGTGGCCCGGGTCGCAATTGAGATGTGACCACCTTAAGGCCGCAGGGAGGGAAGAAATGTTCGAGGATTTCGACGAGCGGAAGCTGCATCACGCTTTCCTCGAGCCGGCCCTGCATGAGCGCGGCGTAGCGCCGCAGGACGCGAAGGGCGCCGGCATCCCGCAGGCGCGGCACGCCGACATGGACCCGACCTTGGCGGCCGTCGCCCTGTGCCTCGGGACGGCGCGGTCGCGAAGCGGCAGCGCGCCGCTCGCCGAGCCGCTCGCGGCCGTCGACGCGATGCGGCGGCGTCAGCCGATTGCCGAGATCACCCGGGAACTGGTCGAGGCCCTGACCGCGTTGAGCATTTATCTCGATACCGGCGCGCACCTGTTCTCGGAAGGCGAGGACAGGCAGCCGGCCCGCCTCGGCAGCGTCATTCGCAAGGCGCGCGCCCGCGCCGAGCATGCGACCGGCATCGTTCATCAGCTCCGCCACTTCCTCAAGATCACCGACGATCTCGGCGGCGAGGCGGTCGAGGACGCGACGACTACCTAGAGACAATCCGAGCCTCCACCGCGGCGGCTCGGCCCTCTAGGATTTAGCGGATGCCGGTCCCCGCAGCACCGGTCGAAACCTGTTACCAGCCACCAAGGAAATCGACATGCCTGATCATGCCACCCACTCCCCGTCGAAATCCGACACGCAGAATGGGCTCATGCCTTTTGCCGAATTCATGCCATGGGCCAAGGGCGGCGACAGCGGCGCCTTTTCCTGGCTGCAGCCCAGCGTCACGCCGAGTGCCGGCGCCGCCGAATTCGCCCAGTCCTGCATGACGTTCTGGCAGAGCCGGCTGGCCAGCGATCTCGCCGCCTGGAAGGCCCTGGCGGAGTGTCGTACGCCCGCAGAGTTTCTGGCCTGCCCGCAGCGCTTCGTCGAAGAGGCGGCAAATCAGTACGCCGAACAATTCAAGACCATGCAGAAGCTGTCGCAAAACGTGATCTCGGAAATGTTCGCCCCGGTCGGGAACCGGCCGGCCGGCAAAGCCTGACGCGACACAAGGGCCAGATGACGTCGGGACGACGTCCGGAGCCTGCTCGAGACGAAGCACCTTGAGGTTTGGCGACACAAGCACCTTTGACGGCGTTCCCCGAGATCCCCGCGATCTCGGGGAATATTCCCTGCGACAGCCCCGCCGCCAATCCGCGGAATCCGCAGCCGCGGAGCATGGGACGGCAACTACCTAGATGGATTCCGAGGCTCTGCCGTTCCAATCAGCGCGGTTAGGATTTCCGAAAGCCGACCTCGGGCGCGTTCGCCCTGGGAAAACCGGGAGGAGAGGGCGATGCCGAGAGACCGAGAGATTAAAATCGTTGACGCCGCGGAAACCCTGGAGGGAAGGAGCTTCTTTCCCATCTTTACCGCCTGGCTCAAGCGTGACGACCGCCGCGTCGCGGCGTGGTCGGCATTCGCCACCGAGGCGCGCTGGCAGCTGGAGCGCGCCTGCCTCGCGACCCTGGCGGATATGGGTATGAGCGATCAGAGCATCGGCGCCTATTTCGCGGTCAGCGCCGACGAGGTACAGCGGCTGCGTGATCGCTACGGAATCGTTGCCACAGCCAACTGCCCGGATCGTGCGGACGCCGGCCTGGCGACGGCGTGGACCGATTGCCATCTCGGCACGCCTCGGCAGACCGGCACGGCAGGATGACCGATTCTTCCCCGCTGGCGCTGATTTCCGCAGGCGGCTTGCTGAAGGCGATCGCCGGCATCGCCTATCTGGTCGACGGCGAGGGGATCATCATGGGGATCTCGGATGAAGCCGCAGCGCCCGAGAACCAGCCGGGAGAGTGCGCGGTATGCCTTCCGTATGTCGGCAGGTCGATCTTCGCGATGCTCCATGGCGAGGATGTGAAGGCCAGCTATCAGACGCTGCATCAGGCCGTGTGGTCGGGAAAATCGGCGAAATACGGCTTCGACTACCGGTGCGACGCGCCGGACTTGGAGCGACGGATGCGCATGTCGGTGTCGCTGGTCTCCGAGGGCGGCGAACCGCTGGCGGTGTTGTATCAGTCGCTGGTGCTGAGCGAAGAGCCCCGGGCGCCCATCCCGCTGTTCCGGGCCGACCATCTCGCCAGCCGTAACAGTGTCCGACCGGATGACGAGATACTCACCTTGTGTAGCTATTGCCACGCCATCGCCTGGCCGATCGGCGCAGATCCGGAAACGCGGGAATGGATCGAGCCGCCGGAATACTACCGTCGTGGCGGTGCGAGCGATGTCGTCGTCAGCCACGGCATCTGCGACTGCTGCTTCGAGCGGGTTGTCGAGCCGCCGCTTCGCCTCCTGTATAACGACCTGGAGTTGGAAGATGCGGTCGCCGACTGAAGCCGCGCGACTCATGGCGGTCTGGGCATCTGCTGCCGACGGTTCGCCTGATCCCGGCGGGGTGCGCCGGGCCGCGGGCCTGAGCGCGGTCAGGCGGTTCCATGTCTTGTCGGAATATATTCTGCGCGACGCTTTGTTCGTCCATGATCATCGTGGTCGGGTCGTTCTGACCAATTCGCGCGCCAGCGAGTATCTCGGCTACACCCGAGAGGAATTGCTCGCCCTCAATGTCACGGCACACCTTGAGGACAGCGATCTCGCGCGCGCGCAGGCGGCGTGGGGCCGTCTTAACATCGGCTCCTGTACGCCCGTCCTCGACCGCTACCGGCGCAAGGATGGCAGTCTGCTCGAGGTCGAGGTGACCTACGCGGTCCTGGAATCGGGTGCGGAACGCCTCTATCTCGTCACCCTGCACGATGCCGCCGCCAGCGCCCGCGCGGCCGAAGCATTGGAGGTTGCGGCAACGATCATCCAGTCGATCGACGAGGGCGTGCTCGTCATGGATGCAGAAGGAATCATCGAAGAAGCGAATGACGCCGCCTTGCGGATCAGCGGCTGTGGCCGCGACGAGATCGTCGGACGGGCGTTCCCGTCACTGCATGCGGAGAGCGACGGCACAGGTGTCTACCAGACTGCATGGGAAGCGGTCCTGCGGCTGGGCTCCTGGGACGGCGAATGCGCGAACCGCCGCAAGGATGGCGAGGTCTATCGTGAAAGCGTGTTGATCTGCGCTGTTCCGGGACGGTCGCCGGAATCACGAAAATACGTCGCGCTGCTGATGGACAGCACGCATCTGCGTCAGATCGAGAAGCTGGCCTATCACGATCCGCTGTCCGGACTTCCCAACCGGCTGCTGTTCGCCGACCGGCTCGAGCAGGCCGTCAAGCAGAGCGAGCGACGCGGGCGCTTTATTGCGGTCGCCTATATCGACATCGACAACTTCAAGCGGATCAACGACGATTTTGGCCATAAAGCCGGCGACGACCTGCTGGTCACGCTCGGTGAACGCATGCGGCTGAGCCTGCGCGATGGCGATACCCTCGCAAGGATCGGCGGCGACGAATTCGCAGCGCTGCTGGTCGACCTGAAGCATCCCGAGGATTACGAGATCGCGCTGTCCCGGCTGCTGGAGGCTGCCGCTCAGCCTCTCACCATCGGCGGACACACCGTCAGCGTGTCCGCGAGTATCGGCTTGGCGCTCCATCCCGACCACGGGGCGAGTCCGAGCCAGCTGATGCAGAATGCCGATGCCGCGATGTATCAGGCCAAGCACGACGGCAAGGGTCGCTACTGCCTTGCGGGAAGGGCCGCCGACCTGCCGGGACTGGCTGCGGCCGGTACCTAGATAGATTCCGATCCTGCGCGCGACCGACGGCGTTCGCTAGTTTCCTGGGGGTGCGGTCGGCCTGATCGGCAGGAGCCTGGACCCGTCAAACGGCATCGACCGCCGTCGAACGGCACGCTTGCCCCCGTACTCTCCACGTTGTCGAAGCAGGATACCCACCGCCATGTCGACCGTCATGACACGCCTCAAATCCTCGCCATTGTTCCGCTACGTGAACATCCCGAGGCGGTTCATCTATGCGCTCGGATATTACCGGGAGCGGCTGTCGGATCTGATTGTCTGGCTGTTCAAGTCGAAGGAATACACTAATTTCACCTATGATCTGACGGAACGAAACATTGCCGATCTCTGCGACTTCCTGGCGGTTTCGCTCGGCGGGACCTTCGAGGAATTCCAGGGCTACGTGGCCGAGATTCAGAACGACACCGCGCTCGCGGATCATGTGCGCGAATTGACCCGGCACAGTCCCTTCCGCACCGTCAGTGACGAGGACGTCAAATTTGGACGCCGCATCGGCTGGTATGCCGCGGTGCGCCACCTCAAACCCGCCGTGATCGTCGAAACCGGCGTCGAGAAGGGGCTGGGTTCGCTGGTGCTCTGCGCGGCCCTGCTGCGCAATAAGGCGGAAGGCCATCCCGGCCATTATTACGGGACGGATATCGACCCGAAGGCCGGCTGGCTCTTTACCGGCAAGTACCGCGACGTCGGCGAACTGCTCATCGGGGACTCGATCGCGTCATTGGAGCGGCTCCCGGTGCTGATCGATCTGTTCATCAACGATAGTGATCACTCCGCCGAGTACGAGGCGCGCGAGTACGAGACGATCGCCGACAAGATGGCGTCGGATGGGATCATTATCGGCGACAATGCCCATTGCACGGACAAGCTCTCCCGCTTCGCCCACAAGACCGGACTGAGCTACTGCTTCTTCCGCGAGGAGCCGGCACGGCACTGGTATCCCGGCGGCGGCATCGGCCTCGCCTTTCCGAAACGCAGCCGGGGCGCGCGGGTCAGCTCGAAGGTCGTCCGCCTGCATTAGGCGGCAGGACCATCGACCCGCGGAACCGCGGTCGCGGCGGTGAAGGCGGGCGATTTCCGGGGCTGGACGGGGTCGGACATCCCGCCTCGGGAATCCGTTACGGCGCAGATCGCCGAATGCCGGACGAACGGCTTTTCTATCACAAGTTCTTCTGCTATTGCGACACGCGGGTTCATCCGGAGTGTCGTTGCGACTGCTTGACGGGCGGCGGCATCCCGGGAATGTCCCAATTAAAATATTTTCGGTGTCGAGCAGATCGTTATGGCAGCAGATGCAGCGTTTTCCGTGACCGAGGTAACGTCGATCGTCATTCCGCCGGCCGCGGGTTCGGGCGAGATCGCGGCGACCTCCGAGACCGTCGCATCCTCGGCTGTAGCGCCGCCTGCCGACAAGCGCGCCTTTCCGGCGCCTGCGGCACTGCCGACGCAGGAGACCCCCGAGGGGATCCGCTTCGATTTCAACGACGGCTGCCGCATCCTGGCGCCGGAGGGCAAGTGGCGGATCCGGATTTCGGACATCGACACCGGCAACATCGTCTACCAGACCGAGATCGGCGCCGGCCGGATCAACAGCTCGAAGCGCTATTTCGTGCGCTTCCGGGTCGAGGCCTGGGACGGCGAGAAACAGATCCTGCGCCATGACTACGATGCGCGCGACCGTAAGGTGCTGGTCCAGTTTCCGGTCGGCACGCTGGGCGATACCATGGGCTGGTTTCCCTATGCCGCCCGCTTCGGCGAGGATCACGGCTGCCGCCTCACCTGCGCGATGGCGGGCTGGCTGATTCCGCTGTTCAAGGAGTCTTATCCGGAGATCACCTTCATCACCCATGAAGAGGTCAAGCCGGAGGAATACTACGCCACTTATTCGATCGGGCTGTTCTTTGACGACGACGCCCGTATCCACCAGCCCTGCGACTTCCGCCAGGTCGGGCTGCACCGCACCGCCGGGTATATCCTCGGCGTCGATCCGACCGAGGCGTGGCCGCGGATCGCGCTCGCCGATGACAGCCGGCCGATCGCCGAGCCCTATGTCGTTATCGCCTCGCAGAGCACGACCCAGTGCAAATACTGGAACAACCCGGGCGGCTGGCGCGAGATCGTCGCGTTTCTGAAGGCCGCCGGCTACCGCGTCATCTGCATCGACCAGAAGCCGTTCCACGGCGCCGGGATCGTGTGGAACCATATCCCCCACGGCGCCGAGGACCAGACCGGCGACCGCCCGCTGATCGAGCGGGCGCGCTGGCTGAAGCATGCCGATTTCTTCGTCGGCCTCTCCAGCGGGCTGTCCTGGCTGGCCTGGGCGATGGAGATCCCGGTGGTGATGATCAGCGGCTTCACCCACCCGACCAACGAGTTCGCGACGCCCTACCGGGTCATCAACTACCACGCCTGCAACTCGTGCTGGAACGATGTCCGGGTACGTTTCGATCACAAGGATTTCCTGTGGTGCCCGCGTCACGCCGGCACCCCGCAGCAGTTCGAATGCACCAAGCTGATCACCGCGGAGGCGGTGAAGGCGACGATCAAGCGGATTCCCGGGTTCCGCGGCTGATGGCGCGATGGGTGAGCCCGGCGATCCCATGATGAGCCTGAACCGGTAATGCCCATCAGCACGTTTTCTACGACCTCGGATAATCTCGACATCGAGGGCACGCTGAGTTGCGTCGCCGCGGTGATGCGCTTCCACGGGCTCGGCTTCGATACCACGGCGGCGCGGCTGGAGTATCGCTGGAGCCTGTCGTCCCAGCTCGACGACATCGTGCTGGTCGCCCGCCGCCATGGCTTGCGGGCCAAGCGTCGTCAGGCCGATTGGGACCGGTTGCGCAAGCTGCCGGCGCCGCTGATCGGCCGCCGCAAGGATGGCGGCATCTTCGTCATCGGCAAGATCGACGACGATCGCGTCATCCTGCAATCCGGGACCGACGGCCTGCCGCAGACCTATACCCGCGAGGCCTTCGTCGACCTCTGGGACGGCTCGGTCGTGCTCACGGCTAAGCGGGCGAAGCTCCCCGATCTGGTCCAGGGCTTCGGCATCGGCTGGTTCCTGCGGGCGCTCCATAAATACCGCGCACTGGTGATGCAGGTCCTCGTGGCCTCGTTCTTCATCCAGATCCTGGCGCTGGTCTCGCCGCTGTTCTTCCAGGTGGTGATCGACAAGGTGCTGGTCCAGCACGGCATGTCGACCCTCGAGGTGCTGATCGTCGGGCTCTGCGTCGTCGCGGTGTTCGAGAGCGTGTTGACGGCGATGCGCAACTACGTGTTCTCGCACACCACCAACCGCCTCGACGTCGAGCTCGGCGCCGATCTGTTCCGCCACCTGCTGGCGCTGCCGCTCGGCTATTTCCACGCGCGCCGGGTCGGCGATTCCATCGCCCGGGTCCGCGAGCTGGAGAATATCCGCCAGTTCATCACCGGCTCGGCGCTGACCATCGTGCTCGACCTGTTCTTTACCGTCGTCTTTCTCGGCGTCATGGCCTGCTACTCGCTCGGGCTGACGGCCTTCGTCGTGGTGTCGTTGCCGATCTATGGCGGCATCAGCTTCATGGTCGGCCCGGTGTTCCGCGACCGCATCAACGAACGCTTCCGTCGCGGCGCGGAGAACCAGGCCTTCCTGGTCGAGGCCGTGACCGGGATCGAGACCCTGAAGTCGCTCGCCGTCGAAGGCCAGGTCCAGCGTCGCTGGGAGGAGCAGCTGGCGGCCTATGTCTATTCCTCGTTCAACGTCACCAATATCGGCAATTACTCGAGCCAGGCGATCCAGCTGATCTCCAAGATCTCGACCGCCGGCGTGCTGTTCTTCGGCGCCCAGGCGGTGATCGCCGGGACCCTGACGGTGGGCGAACTGGTCGCGTTCAACATGTTCGCCGGCCGGGTGACGCAGCCGGTGCTGCGGCTCGCACAGATCTGGCAGGATTTCCATCAGACGCGGCAATCGATCGACCGGCTCGGCGATATTCTCAATACCCCGACCGAGAAATCACTGCTGCCGGGCCGCGGCGCGCTGCCCGCCCTGATCGGCCATATCCGCTTCGATCACGTCAGCTTCCGCTACCGCCGCGACGGCGCGGAGATCCTCCAGGATGTCTCGCTCGACATTCCGGCGGGCCAGCGCGTGGGCATCGTCGGCCCGTCCGGGTCGGGCAAATCGACCCTGGCGCGGCTGATCCAGCGGATGTACGTGCCGGAAAGCGGCCGCATCCTGGTCGACGGCACCGAGTTGACCCTGGTCGATCCTTCCTGGTTCCGGCGCCAGATCGGCGTGGTGCTGCAGGAGAACCTGCTGTTCAACATGAGCGTCGCAGAGAACATCGCGCTGCGCGACCCCGGCATTCCGATGGAGCTGGTGATATCCGCGGCGCGGCTGGCCGGGGCGCATGAGTTCATCGTCCAACTGCCCGAAGGCTACGACACCCTGGTGGGCGAGCGCGGCGGGCTGCTGTCGGGGGGGCAGCGCCAGCGCATCGCCATCGCCCGGGCATTGCTGGGCGATCCGCGCATCCTGATCTTCGACGAGGCGACGAGCTCGCTCGATTACGAATCCGAACAGGCGATCCAGCACAATATGCGGCGGATCGGCGAGGGCCGCACGGTGCTGATCGTGGCGCACCGCCTGTCCACGATCCGCGATTGCGACCGCATCATCACGATCGAGCGCGGCCGCATCATCGAAGACGGCACGCATGACGAGTTGCTGGCGCGCGGCGGCCGTTATGCCGCGCTCTATGCCGCGCAAATGATGGGCCATAGCGGGATTCCGGGCGATGGGTGAGCGTCTGGCCGCCATCGAGCTGCGCGTTCGGCGCTTTGGTGAGTCGCTGGCGGTGGCGCGCGACGAGCGCGAGTTCCTGCCCGCCGCGCTCGAGATCACCGAAACGCCGCCCTCGCCGGTCGGGCGCGCCATCGGGTTGACGATGATCCTGGCGATCGTGATCGCGATCGCCTGGTCGCTTCTCGGCCATACCGACATCGCGGCGACGGCGCGCGGCCGCCTGATCCCGGTCGGCAAGACCAAGGTGGTGCAGCCGCTGCAGGAAGGCATCGTCACCGCGATCCGCATCGCCGATGGCGATCACGTCGCGGCCGGTGCGCCGCTGCTCGAACTCGATCCGACGGCGACGCGGGCCGATCAGGCCCATTACGGCGGCGATCTCGAGGATGCCCAGCTCGATCAGGCGCGCTCGCTCGGCCTGATCGCCGGCTTCGATGGCGGAGCCGTGAAGCTGGTCGACCCGCCTGCGGATGCCTCTCCAGAAGACTTGCGCCGGGCCGAGCTGCAGCTCGAGGCGCAGGTGGCGCAGCACAAGGCCAAGATGCTCGATCTCGAAGGTCAGGTCCTGGCCAAGGAAGCCGAGGGCCGCGAGGCCGCCGCATCGCGCGAGAAGGCCGAGGCGTCGATCCCGATGCTGAAGAACGAAGCCGACATGCGGGAAAAGCTGAAAGACATGCAGTTCGGTAACAAGGTCGCCTGGTACGAGGCGGAGGACCGGTTAATCGAGCGCCAGCACGATCTCGGCATCTATGCCGAGCAGGAAAAACAGGCGGTCGCGCAGGCGGCCTCGCTGCGGGCGCAGCGTGACGAGGCGGAAGCCGCCTATCGCGGTCAGGTGTTCGAGGAACTCGCCCATGCCCGCAGCCAGATCAGCCAGCTGACCGCCGATCTTGCCAAGACCGAGGACACGCTCAAGCGGGAAATCCTGCGCGCGCCGATCAGCGGCACCATCCAGCAGCTTGCGGTCCATACCGTGGGCGGGGTGGTGACACCGGCTCAGACCCTGATGGTGATCGTCCCCGACCATCCCGGCCTGCGCGTCGAGGCGATGATCGAGAACCGGGATATCGGCTTCGTCGAGGTCGGGCAGAAGGCGCGGGTCAAGATCGATACCTTCAACTTCACCCGCTACGGCATCATCGACGGCACGGTCGAGCGCCTGTCCCACGACGTCCTCGACCAGCGCTCGGAAAACCCCGGCAATGGCAGCACCGGGCAGGGCGGGACGGCCAGCGACGGCAGCGCCGGCGGCCGTGCCGTCTACATGGCCGAGCTCTCACTGTCCCGCGACACCATGCACACCGAGAACCGCACCGTTCCGCTCGAGCCCGGCATGACGGTCACCGTCGAAATCTCGACCGGCAAACGCCGGATCATCGACTACCTGCTGTCACCCCTGACGCGACGCGTCAGCGAAAGTCTCCAGGAACGCTGACGGGCCCAGTCGCCGGGTCGGGTGCGCGTGGTGGTCGTGGGGTCCCAACCTGACGCAAGAGGGCGCCGCTTCGCGCGATCGTCTCGACCGCCGCGCCCCGCGAAAGGCGCCGCTGCCAATAAACTCCATACATCGGCCGCGGATTTTGTTTAATTTTTGGTTAACCATCTGTCAATGTGGTATCAGGGTCATGGATCGGAGCGGAATTCGACCGGACGATCCTGAGCAGGGCGACGATCGCCGCCGCTGCGACATGGGTGAAATAAAGCGGCGCAGACGCGAATTTCGGATGCTGGACGACCCGCAAGACAAGTTTCGATAGCAGGGAGTTTCCGCCGGAGCTTGCCGCCAGCCGCGTCTCGAAAACGCTGCAAAGGCGTGTGGAATGATCGTGTGCGAATGATCGAGTTGCCGGAGTGAGCCAGCTGTGTCGACATCATCGGCCCTGTTCCATCCAGGTTTAGTCGCGTGATCGCGGCGCGGGCCGCATGAGCGCCGGGGCGGCGACGCCGGGGCGGTCGCGTCGCCATCGCCATGGCGGCGACGACGTTCGATTGGCGGCTGCCGACCCGTTGAACGCGTCCGACGCCCTAGGCGAAGCGCCGGCCGTCTCGGACTCCGCGTCGATGCCGTTCTTCCCAGGGCGGACGCAGCCGATACCCTCCGCTGGGATGGACATCGACCGGTCAAGTCGGCCGACCGCAGCTGGGGTCCCGGGCGAGGCCGATCACGATGGGGCTGCGAGCGGACCATCCCCGGACGCATCCGACACGACCGCCCCGCCGCCGCATCCGAGCACGGTTCCGGTCGGGACCTTCGCCTTCGCCGCGGCGCCATCCACGGCGTCGCCGTTGCCGCCCCAGGCGGCGCTGATCGCCGCCGCGGTTCAGACCGCGACTGTGCTTCATGCCTTTATCGCGGCTGCGCAACCGATCACGCCGGCCCCGGCCGCGACGAGTCCGGGGACGATTTCGACAAGCCAACTGAGCCAGTTGCTGAGTGGGCTGCAGACCAGTCTCGCGGCCATCGAGAGCAGCCTGGAGGCAGCCCTCGGTCAAAGCCTGCCGATCATCGGCAGCGATCTCGGGAGCCAGAACGCCGCTGTTCAGACGTTCAAGAACTTCCAGACAGATGTCGACAATGCCCTCCAGAACCTCGTCAATCAGGGGAGCGCCATCAGCCGGGCGGCGCTCCAGACGGCGCTCACGAATGCGGTGACCGCCGCCGGCTTTTCCGGTGCCCCGGTCGTGGCGCCCGATGACGGCAGCGGCACGGTTACGGTCAGTTTTGGTGAGACCGGAACCTTGCATCTGCCGACACTGTCGCTCGACAGCAGTTTGGGCTTGCCGGGTCTGAACTTTCAGACACATGGCACGGCGGCGACCGAACTCGATTACGGTGTCACGCTGTCGACCAGCGTGACCTCGGCCGGGACGTTCTCGGTCGGCACCGATACCCCGACCCTGGCTGTGCATGTTACCGCGCCGAGTTTTTCGGGAAATGCCGACCTCGGTTTCCTGCAGTTCGCGGCGACGGATGCCGGCTCGGCCCTCGACGGAACGTTTTCGCTGGCCAGTGCGACCCCGACCTTCAGCGGTTCGGCCGCGGTCAACGTCAATCTGCAAACCACGACGAGCAACGCGGCGCTGCCCTCGCTCGGCGCCAATCTCCAGGTCGGCTGGAGTTTTAGCAATGCCGCCGTCGGCGGAGCCGAAAGCGGCTTCGGCAGCCAGCCCAGCGTCGCTCTCAACAACCTGACCCTCGATTTCGGCAGTTTTGTCGACAAGTTCCTGGCGCCGATCCTCAGCAACCTGGACACGGTGATCGCACCGATCCTGCCGGTGCTCGACATCTTCAACGCCGATCTCTCGTTCTTCAAGGCGATCCCGGGCTTCGATTGGCACGCGATCGACACCGCCGGCGCGCTCGATCTCGCCGGCAACAGTACCGGTGACGGCAAGGTCACCTTGCTCGACTTCCTCAACGAGTCCGGCAGCGACAACACGCCGGCGCTGGTCAAGACGATCGAGATCCTGACGAAGATCCACGCACTCGCCCAATTCTTTGGCGGGAACAGTTTCGGTGCGGCGGGTTATTCACTCGGCTCGGTGGCGATCGGCGGCGATATCCGCAGCGGCAGTTTCAATCCGGCGACGACGAGCGTCACCCCGACCGGCACGACCGCGGCCTCCAATCTCGGGAGTTTTCTCAGCTCACTCGGCGGCAGCTATCTCGCGACCGATTCGAGCGGCAATACGGCGCAGCAGGATCTGAGTAGTCTCACCAACGGCACCGGGTTCAATTTTCCGTTACTCGCGGACCCGACTGTTCTCGCGAAACTGCTGCTCGGCCAGACGACCGATCTCGTTACCTATCAGACCCCGCCGGGCCTCGGGGTCAACAAATCGATCGTGTTCCCGATTCCGATCGTCCCAGGGGTCGAAGTCGACGTCAGTGGTACGCTCGCGGCCACGATCCAGTTGCTGTTCGGTCTCGATACCAAGGGTCTCGCCGAATTCGCCAATGGCGGGTTCACCGATCCCGCGAAGATCTTCGACGGGCTCTATGTCGAGGCGCCACCGGGGGCGCCGACCGACGGCAGCGGCAATCCGGATATCCTGACCCTTGCCGCGACCATCGCGCTCGGTGTCACCGGCGGGATCGGCGGTCTCGCCAGCGCGACCGGCGCCGGCGACGTCACCGGGCAGCTGAATGTCGGATTCACGAGCGCCGCCAAGCAGTATCTCTCGACCCTGCTGCCGATTCTCACCGGCTCCAACCCGCTGAGCGCGTTTACGACCGGTGGCGACGTCACGGCGGGGCTTTCGCTCTCGGCCGAACTGCTCGGCCAGACGCTCATCGACCTCGAATCGCCGCGGCTCCTGCTCTACGCCCTCGACGGCGCCACCGGCGCGACCAGCGGTGGTCCCTCCGGCCCGACGACCTGGATCGGGCCCTCGAGCGGCACGCTGACGAACACCGGCAATTGGTCGCCGGTGTTCCAGACCGAGCAGGATGTCGCCTTCCCGCTCTTCAACGGCACCCATATCGAAGATGTGTTCGGTCAAACCGTGATCAGCGCCGGGGCGACGGTCACGGTCAACGACCCGAACCAGATCATCATGACGTCGCTGAGGCTCGGGGCCGGCGATGTCCTCTCGATCCAGACCGGTCAACTGACGATCGACGGCAGTGGCGGGGAAACCGTGATCAACGGGATTCTTCACGTCACCGCGACGGGCAATACCGGTTCCAGTGAGCTCAACGCGACGTGGCTCAATCTCGCGGGAGCCATCGACAACACCGGCCTCATCACGATCGGCTCGGTCCAGGGGGCGCCCTCGAGCGGTCTCGGATCGGTCCATGCGACCGTCGCGTTCGCCGGCAGCCTGATCCTCCTCGGCGGCGGGACGGTGACGAGTTATGCCGATGCCGTGTGGCTCGGTCCGCAGACCGCCGATCTCCTCCTCAACACCGACAACACGATCGAAGGCGCGGGCACGTTCATCACGCCGATCGCGAACGAGGGCATAATCAACGCCGACAAGGGCACCATGATCTTCGGATTCAAGGTAACCAATTCGGGGCTGATGAAGGCCACGGGCAGCGTCGGCATCAGTAACGAACTGCAATTCGTGCCCCCGGCGGGGAATGGCAGCCACACGCTCCTGGTCGACAACACCGGCGGCACGATCGAAGCCGACGCCGCGCCGGTCACCTTCTCGAGCGGTACCACCGTCGAGAATGGCACGCTGATCAGTACCGAACGCGTCATCTCCGGCGGCGATGCCTATCATAGCCCGTTCAAGACGACCGGGATCGTCGTCCTGAACGGCACGACCACCGGCATGGATATCGAGGCGGATATCGTCGTCGGCGCCGATCCTAATGCGGGGATATCGCTCCCCGGTACGCTCATCCCGAATCTCGAAATCACCGGCCTGATCACGAGCAAGCCTTACGAGAAGACGGTCGGGAGCAATACGGTCTATGGCGGCAGCCATATCTACGCCAACGGTAACGTCATCGCCCTCGAGAACGCGGTCATCGACGGCGGTTATCTCAGCCAGTACGGTCCCCAGGATCCGTTGGGCTCGTCCACGGGATCCGGCGTCCTCGCCGTCATTACCTCGGCGACGCTCGACGGCCAGGGGTCTTCCGCCGGCATCGGCTTGAACGGTACGCTCCAAGTCGATGGCTCCAAACTGGCGACGACCAGCAGTGGCTTCGTCCATATCCCCGACACATTGACGATCGCCGGCGGCATCGTCGCCGA
>CAIUCF010000772.1 GCA_903897565.1 uncultured Rhodospirillales bacterium
TCGAGCAACGGCGACAGGCTGATCCCAGGGGGCCTGATCCGCGCCATCCAGGCCTCGAGATGCGCCCGCCGCGCCGCGAAACCGAGCCCGCGGAGGTCGTTGCCAGCGTCGAAGAGCATGTCGTAGGCGATCACCCGGCCCGGCAGGCTCTCGATCAGCTTGCGGCTCGGGTTCTTGCGATTGAGGCGTTGCTGCAGATCGTTGAAGCTGCCGAGCCGGTCGCACTTGGCCACCAGCAATTCACCGTCGACAACGGCCTCGAACGCGATCGGGGCCAGGACGTCCGGGAAGCTTTCGCCGATATCGTCTCCGGTGCGGGAATAGATCGCCTTGCCGTGCGCCGTCGCGACGATCTGAACCCGGATGCCGTCGTATTTCCATTCGGCGGCGAAATCCTCGGGCGTGATCGTGGCGTGGTCACTGCTTTCGAGCGGATGTGCCAACATGACGGGATGAAACACCGGGCGATCATGGGTGAACGGCGCCGGGGCGTTGCCTTCGAGCCATGCGAACAATTCCTCATAGGGCGGCGCGACGCCGTGCCAGGCCCGCTCGATCTCCTCGATGGCGCGGCCACCGTGTTGCGCGAGGATCTGCTTCAGGAAACGGGCTGAGATCCCAACCCGCAGGCCGCCGCGGCTGCCCAGTTTGAGGAATGCCCAGCGTTCGGTAGAGGTCATCTCGTCCAGGCGCGCCGCGACGTAATCGGCGAGCGCTGCTTTCGGCAGGGTTTCGAGCGCCGAGACGATGGCCGACAGTGACGGCAGGTGCTCGGCGGGCCGGTTGACCGGCCAGAGATGGGCGACGGTCTCCGAGAGTTCGCCGACATAATCATAAGATAGATCGACCAACACGGGATCGACCCGCGCAGCGATGAGGTCGCGGATCATCCCGCGCTTGAAGCCGGGCAGATCGAGCGTGCCGGCGATGATCGCGATCGCGTAGCCGCGGTCGGGATCCGGCATCTCGCGCAGATAGTCGAGCAGCAGCCTGGCCTTGGCGAGGTTGCCATAGGTGAAGAACAGGCGGTCGAGGAGACGGGCGAAGGCGCGCATGGCTCAGTCGTCTTCGTCGCCGCGCAGCAGCGACAGCGCCGAGGCGCGATACTGACGCTGGCTCGCGTAGTGGAGCAATGCTTCCTCGCGGCCATGGGTGACCCAGATTTCCGGGGCGCCGACATCGGCCAATGTCTGTGTCAGTTCGGCCCAGTCGGCATGATCGGAGATGACGAGCGGCAGATCGACCGCCCGCTGCTTGGCGCGCGCCCGGATGCGCATCCAACCCGAGGCCATGGCGGTGACCGGCTCCTGCAGCCGGCTGGCCCAGCGATCGTGCAGAGCGCTCGGCGGGCACAATACGATCTGGCCCGCCAGGCGATCCCGATTGCCGGCATCGATCGGGATGAGCGTGCCGAGCGCGATGCCGTGGTCCTGGTAGAGCTGGCATAGTTTGACCATCGCGCCGTGGAGGTAGATCGGCGCGTCGTAACCGGCCTCGCGCAGGTGACAGATCACGCGCTGCGCCTTGCCGAGTGCATAGGCGCCGACGAGGTGGCAACGCTCGGGGAATTGCGCCAGGGAACGCAGCAGTTTGGCGATCTCCTCGGCGATCGGCGGGTGGATGAAGACCGGCAAGCCGAACGTCGCCTCGGTGACGAAGACGTCGCCGCCGAGGATTTCGAAGCCGCGGCAGGTCGGATCGGCCCGACGTTTGTAGTCACCGGAGAAGACGATGCCGCCACCCTGCCAGCCGAGCCGGATTTGGGCACTGCCGAGGATATGACCCGCCGGAGCCAGGGTGATGGCCACGCCGTTGTGCTGCAATGTCTCGCCATAGCGCGCCGTCTGGGTGGCGGCTGCGAAGCCGTCGCCGTAGCGGCAGACCATGATCGACAGGGTCTCGGCCGTCGCGAGGACGTGGCCATGCCCGGCGCGGGCATGGTCGGCATGACCATGGGTAATCAGCGCGCGGGCCACTGGCCGCGATGGATCGACGTAGAAATCGCCGGGGACGCAATAGATGCCCTCGGGCCGGTTCTCGATCCAATGGCGAGGATGCGTCAAAATCCGGCCCCGGCCGCATGATGGCTTGGCAAACCGGGACTCCGGCTCATATTACGGCCATGGCCGCGCCCCCCTATGTCAGTACCTGGTTCGCCGCGCGCGATTGGACGATGTTGCCCCACCAGCAGGCGATGATCGACCGCTTTCGGGCGAGGCAATCCACCCTGCTCATTGCGCCGACCGGCTGCGGCAAGACGTTGGCCGGCTTGCTGCCGAGCGTGATCGATATCCATGAAACCGGCGCGAGCGGGCTTCATACGCTGTATCTCTCGCCGCTCAAGGCGCTGACCTACGATATCGAGCGTAATCTCGGGCGTCCGATCGCCGAAATGAACCTTGCCGTCCGCGTCGAAACCCGGACCGGCGACACGCCATCGCATCGCCGCCAGCGCCAGCGCGCGAAACCGCCGCACATCCTCCTGACCACGCCCGAATCGCTGATGCTGATGCTGTCCTATGACGACGCACCGCGGCTGTTCGGCGGCTTGCGGGCGGTCGTGGTCGATGAGGTTCATAATCTCGCAGCCTCGAAGCGTGGCGATCTGGTGCAATTGGCGCTGGCCCAGCTCGCCGTCCTGGCTCCAGACATGGTGCGGATCGGGCTTTCGGCAACCGTCGCCGACGAGCCCACGCATTGCGCGTGGCTCGGTCCCGCCGGCCGCCCGGCCGATTTGTTGAAGGCAGGGCTCGCCCCAGCGGCGGAAATCGCGCTGCTGCCGACCCGGCGGCCGGTGCCCTGCGCCGGCTTTATGGGGAAATACGCGGTACCGGAGATCTACGCGGCGATCCGGGCCGCGCGGACCACGCTGGTCTTCGTCAATACGCGGGCCCAGGCCGAGTTGCTGTTCCGCTTCCTTTGGGACGTCAACGACGAAGGCCTGCCGATCGCGCTCTATCATGGCTCGCTCGACAAGGAGAAGCGTCACCGCACGGAGGCGATGATGGCGGCGGGCAAGCTGCGCGCGGTGGTCTGCACCTCGGCGCTCGAACTCGGCATCGACTGGGGCGATGTCGACCTCGTCATCCAGCTCGGCGCGCCCAAGGGGGTGAGCCGGCTGCTGCAGCGGATCGGTCGCTCCAACCACCGGCTCGGCGCGCCTTCCGCTGCGTTCCTGATCCCGTCGAACCGGTTCGAAATTCTCGAATGCACCGCGGCAATCCGGGCGGTCGCGGCGGGCGCACAGGATGGCGACGCACCGGGCCGCGGCGGCGATGACGTGCTCGCCCAGTTCATCATGAACCTGGCCTGTAGCGCACCGGTGGTGCCGGAGCATCTGTTCCGGATCGTCACCGCCGCCCATGGCTATCGCGATCTCGATCGCGACCGTTTCATGAAGATTTTCCGCTTCGTCGAGAATGGCGGCTACGTGCTGCAGGCCTACGAACGCTACACCCGGCTCGCCGCGCACGAGGAAGGTGGGTACGCCCCGGTCTCGGCGGCGATCGTGCAGCGCCATCGCCAGAATATCGGCGTGATCGTCGAGGCGGCGCGGCTCAAGGTCCGCAAGCTGTTCAAGCGTGGCGGCAGGGTCATCGGCGAGGTCGAGGAAGCCTTCGCGCAGCAGCTCACCGTCGGCGACAGCTTCGCATTTGCCGGCGAGACCCTGGAATTCGTCGGTGTCCGCGACATGTTTCTCGAAGCCCGGGCCTCGACCGCGCGCGAGCCCAAGGTGCCCGCTTATGCCGGCGGCCAGATGCCGCTTTCGACCTTCCTCGCCGGCAGTGTGCGCGAACTCCTCGAAGACCCCGCGCTCGGCGAAATCTCGGCGGAGATGGCCGATTGGGTCGGGCTGCAGCGACAATTCTCGGTGCTGCCCGGGCGCGACCATCTGCTGATCGAATCCTTTCCACGCCGGCGTGTCAGCTTTCTGGTCGCCTATACATTCGAGGGCCGCAAGGCGAACCAGACCCTCGGCATGCTGTTGACCCGTCGCATGGAGCGGCTCGGCCTGCAGCCGCTGTCCTTCACGGTGACGGATTACGGCCTCGCGATCTGCTCGCTCAAACGGGTCAACGCCCATCATGTCGCCGCGTTGATCGACGAGACCATCCTGACGGAGGAGCTCGAAGCCTGGATCACGAATTCGCCGATGCTGAAGCGCTCCTTCCGGCGCATTGCCGTCGTCGCCGGGCTGACCGAGCAGCAATCGCTCGGCACCCGCAAGACGATGAAGCAGGTCACCTTCAGCACCGATCTGATCTATGACGTGCTCATGAAGTTCGAACCCGACCATATCCTGCTGGCGATGGCGCGCCAGGACGCCGAGCGCGAGTTGCTCGATCTTGACCGCCTTGCCGATTTCCTCACGCGTTATCGCTCCCGGGTGCTGTTCAAATCCTTGCCGCGACCCTCACCCTTCGCCATCCCGGTGATCCTCGACGTCCGCACCGAGCGGGTGAACGGCGAGGGGATGGAGGCACTGCTGCTCCAGGACGCGCGGGAGATCGACGCCGAAACCCTGATGAATGACGTGCGTGCCGATTGTGCCTGAGGCCGCGCGATCGCAGGTTGCCGTCCGTTTTGCCGACACGATGCTCTGGCTCGACAGCAGCGGCGCCGTCTACTGGCCGGCGCAGGGTTTGCTGGCGGTCGCCGATCTTCATTTCGAGAAGGCGAGTTTTCTCGCCCGTGCCGGCCACCCGCTGCCGCCCTACGACACCCGCGAGACTCTCGCCACCTTGGCGCGTGTCGTTGAAAGCTATCGGCCGCGCAGGCTGGTCCTGCTCGGCGACACCGTGCACGATCCGGCGGCAATGGGCCGCATGAGCGCGGACGACCGTGCCGAACTGGCGACGCTCACCGCGGGCGTCGAGACCTGTCTCTGGGTCGAGGGCAATCACGAGGGCGCCGGCTTCCTGCCGCCCGGCGGGGTGGGCGTGGCTGAACATCGGGTCGGCGGTCTCTCCTTCCGCCATCAGCCCGACCCGGCCGACAGGGCGGCGCAGCTGGTTGGTCATTTTCACCCCAAGACCACGTTGCGCCGCAGAGGCCATCGCGTGCGCGGACGCTGCTTCCTGCTCTCGGACCGACTCTTGATCATGCCGGCCTTCGGCAGTTTCACCGGCGGGCTCGAAAACACCGATCCGACCTTCGCCGCGCTTTTCGCAGGTGACGAACCGCGCGTCTTCCTGTGTTATCGCGACAATATCTATCCGGTCGCCCCCGGCGACGGCTCAACGCGATCCCGGATCACGGGACCCTGATTTCGGAGGTACGCCATGACCATCGCCAACGGCCCTGACCCCTATCGCGGTGCGCCGATCGTGGCGTTCGACACATACAAGACCCTGACGCTGGCGCGGGACCCCGACAATGCCCGCATCGCAAGGCTTACCTTCAACCGCGCGGCGCGGCTGAACGCGATCACCGACGATACGCCGGGCGAGATCCGGGCCGCGGTCGCGGCGGCAAATTCCTGCGACGACATCCACGTCATCATCGTCCAGGGCGCCGGCCCGGCCTTCTGCGCCGGCTACGATATCGGGCTGTTCGGCGAGGGTCGGGCGGAACATCCCTGCAAGCAGGAGGCGATGCCCTGGGATCCCATGCTCGATTACCGCCTGATGCGGCGGTATACCGACGATTTCATGTCGCTCTGGCATTCGCCCAAGCCAACGATCGCCCGGGTGCAGAAATATGCGATCGCCGGCGGCTCCGATATCGCCCTGTGCTGCGATCAGGTGGTCATGGAGGACACGGCGCGGATCGGCTACATGCCGACGCGGGTGTGGGGCTGTCCGACCACGGCGCACTGGACGTATCGGCTCGGGCCGGAGCGGGCCAAGCGCCTGCTGCTCACCGGCGATCTGATCACGGGTACCAAGGCGGAGGCCTGGGGGCTCGTGAGCGAGGCCGTGCCCGCGCCGGATCTGGACGCCGCCGTCGATCGTCTGGCTGCGCGGATGGCCGGGGTGCCGACCGGGATGCTGATGATGCAGAAGATGGTGGTGAACGAGGCGATGGAGCGGATGGGCCTGCTCGCGAGCCAGACCCTGTCGACGCTGTTCGACGGCATCACCCGCCACAATCCCGAGGGCTTGTGGTTTCGCCGCCAGGCCCAGGCCCATGGCTTCAAATCGGCGGTCGAGTGGCGCGATTCCGGCCGGCCGATCCCCGAAGGAGACGCGGCGCGAGCGGCAATCGCCGAACTCGATGCGATCAGCGCGATGAAGAATTCGGGCTATGACTGAGGCATCGGGGCCGCGGTGTCGTCGCCTGGCGCCCGTCGCGCCGCAGCCTGACCCCGGCCGGCGAGA
>CAIUCF010000773.1 GCA_903897565.1 uncultured Rhodospirillales bacterium
CGTCCACCGATATCGGTGAAACCAGCCTCGAGCTGTTCCAGCGGGGTCGCGACCGGGTCGAACCGGAACACCGTCCGCATGAAGAAGCGCCCGGTCAGGACATCGCCAAAATGAGCGGATTCGGTAATGAACACGCCGTTACCGGCGAAATAACCGGAGACCGCGGCGACGATGCCCACCGTGTCCGGGCACGAGATTGTCAGGACGGCGTGGCTGGCGTCAGGGGGCATGGCTGAAGTCCTGGGAAAACTTGGCAGGGGGCGGCCCTCGGTGAGGCTGGCGAAGATGTCGGCACACCGGTCGGGTGGCGGAAAATTATGCGCTAGCCAGAAATAAATCAACCGTGGAGAAACAAATTTTCATCACAGGACATTTTTTGATGTCAACCGATCGTTTTTCGCGCATATTTTCGCGGTGATCAAATCTGTTGCAGCGCGATCCGGACATCCCGGACGTGTGGATTTCGCACTCAGATTGAACAGGGTAGAAATACTGGGCGCCCGTCGCCTGATTGGTGCCGCCGCGACGGCGCGGTAAGCGGTTCGTGCATTAGACTTTCAATTATTCACCTCAACACATCAACCCCAAGAGATCTGCGATGACATTGAGAATTGCGATTATCGGCGCCGGCCCGAGCGGCTTGGCTCAACTTCGTGCTTTTGAATCGGCCCGGCTCGCGGGTGCCGAAGTTCCGGAGATCGTCTGCTTCGAGAAGCAGGAGGATTGGGGTGGTATCTGGAATTACACCTGGCGGACCGGCCTCGACGAATTCGGCGAACCTGTCCATGGCTCGATGTATCGCTACCTTTGGTCGAACGGCCCGAAGGAAGCACTGGAATTCGCCGATTATTCCTTTGAGGAACATTTCGGTCGCCCCATTCCATCCTATCCGCCGCGCGCCGTGCTCTGGGACTATATCGTCGGCCGCGTCAAGAAGAGCGATGTCCGCAAGTATATCCGCTTCCGCACCCCGGTCCGCGACGTCGTTTATGATGAGGCGACCGCCAAGTTCACCGTGACGGTCCACGATCTCCTCGCCGATCACGTCTACAGCGATACGTTCGACTACGTCGTCGTCGCCTCCGGGCATTTCTCGACGCCGAACGTTCCGTATTTCCCCGGGGTCGAGAAATTCCCCGGCCGCGTCATGCACGCCCATGATTTCCGCGACGCCGCGGAATTCGCCGGCAAGAACATGCTGCTGGTCGGGGCCAGCTACTCCGCCGAGGATATCGGCATCCAGTGCTACAAATACGGCGCGACCTCGGTCACGTTCAGCTATCGCACCAAGCCAATGGGCTTCGCCTTCCCGGAGGCGTTCAGCGAGGTGCCGCTGCTGCTCAGGGTCGAAGGCAAGACCGCATACTTCAAGGACGGCAGCAGCAAGGAAGTCGATGCGATCGTGCTGTGCACCGGCTATCAGCATCATTTCCCGTTCCTGCCGGACGGCCTGCGCCTGAAGACCAATAACCGGCTGTGGCCGCTCGGCCTCTATAAGGGCGTGGTCTGGGAAAAGAACCCGAAGCTGATCTATCTCGGCATGCAGGACCAGTATTACACCTTCAACATGTTCGACGCGCAGGCGTGGTTCGCCCGCGATGTCATTCTCGGCAAGATCAAGCTGCCCTCGTATGAGGCGATGGCGGATGATTCGCTGTCCTGGCGGGCACGCGAGGAATCCAGCACCTCGGCCTCCGACGATATCGACTTCCAGACCGCCTATGTCCGCGATCTGATCGATCGCACGGATTACCCGGACTTCAAGCCGGAAGTCGTGGGCGAGCAGTTCAAGGAATGGAAGCATCACAAGGAAGAGGATGTGCTGACCTATCGCGACTACAGCTTCCCGTCGACATTGACCGGGACGATGGCGCCGCCGCATCACACCAAATGGATCGAGGCCCTCGACGACAGTCTCGAAGCCTTCCTCGGCAAGAAGGCCTGACACCGCCGCCGGCACATCTGAACCAGAAGCACCCCGCGTCAGAGATCGACGCGGGGTGCTTCTGGTTTTGGGCCGTGCCTGTAAATCTTTGTCCCTGGACGATTTGGATCAATGACGTAGCGGCTCGCAAGGGCGAGTGTCTCGCATTCGCGTCACGATAGGTTCGGTCGCGTCGAGGGAGTGGCAAGCATTCATGAAGATCACGAGACGCCTGCTCTGTGCGGCGATGTGCGTGTGGGCGGCCCTGCAGGCAAGTGCTGCGGGCGCAGGGACCGCAACGGGCCGGCCGGCTCTCGCCGTGCTGGTCTATCATCGCTTCGATCCGGCCAAGCCCGGTCCGACGACCGTGACAAACCGGGTATTCGAGCAGCAGCTCGACTGGCTGACGGCCCATCACATCCAGGTCCTGCCGCTCGAGGCCGTGGTCGCGGCGTCGCGCGGCGAGGGGACTGCACTGACAGCGCCAGCCGTCGCCATCACCGTCGATGACGGCCATGAGTCGGTCTATACCCAGCTCTATCCGATCATCCAGCGCCGGCATCTCCCGGTGACCCTGTTCATCTACCCTTCCGCGATTTCCAATGCTTCTTACGCACTCACCTGGACTCAGCTCATGGCGATGAAGACCTCCGGGCTGGTCGACATCCAGTCGCACACATTTTGGCATCCAAATTTTCGCACCGAGCGGAAGCGACTGGCCCCCCAGGATTACCGGGCCTTCGTCGACCGCCAGCTGAAGCAGTCGAAGGCCATCCTCGAGCATCGGCTCGGTGGCACCGTCACCATGCTGGCCTGGCCCTTCGGCATCGTCGACCCGGAGCTCGAGGCGGCGGCATCGCGCGCCGGTTACGTTGCGGCGTTCGCCTATGAGGGCGGCAAGCTCCGTGCGGGCGACGACCCTCTGGCCCTGTCGCGAATTCCGATATCCGATCGTGACCGCGGCGCTGCCTTTGCCGCGCTATTCGGTGGCGCGCCATGATGGCCCGCCTCGTCCCTCAGCTGTTCGCGGCGATGGCGCTCGCGATTTGTCTGCCACTGGCGTTCGCGGGGCCGGCACAGGCCTATCAGGGAACTGTCGTCGACGCGACGACCGGCGCGGCCATTGCCAGCCCGACGATCGTGCTCGACGGTCAACCGGTCGCGAGCGACGCGGCAGGCCATTTCCGGATCCTGGCGACGAGCGGCCGTTTGTTCGCCCGTGCCCCGGGCTATCGGGCCGCGGCTATCGAGGTCGCCGGCGCTCAATCGCCGGATACTGTCCTCCGCCTGGAGCCGTTTACGCCGAAGGCGCTGTACCTGACGGTCTATGGCATCGGCTCCCATGCCCTGCGCGGCTCGGCGCTGGCCCTCGTGCAGACCGGCGCGGTCAACGCCCTGGTGATCGACGTCAAGGGTGATCGCGGGCTGATTCCGTACCCGAGCGAGATCGCCCTGGCGAAAGCGGACGGGGCGCGGCAGGTGACGACGATCCCCGATCTTGCCGCTCTCGTCGCGTCGCTGCATGCGCAGGGCATCTACGCGATCGCCCGGATCGTGACCTTCAAGGACCAGCCGTTGGCCAGCGCTCGCCCCGACCTTGCGGTCAAGCGCAGCGGCGGGGGCAATTTCCGTGATCGCGAGGGACTAGCCTGGACCGATCCATTCCAGCCCGAGGTCCGCCGCTACAATATCGCGATCGCCGTCGAAGCCGCCCGTGCCGGCTTCGACGAGGTGCAGTTCGATTATCTCCGCTTCCCCGATTCCTCCGCGCGCCTCCAGTTTGCCGAACAACCGACACAGGCTGCGCGGATCGGCGCGATTGCCGGTTTCCTCGCCGAGGCGCGGCGGGCGCTGCTGCCTTACAACACCTATCTGGCGGCCGATATCTTCGGCTATGTCTGCTGGAATCTCGACGATACCGGCATTGGGCAGCGGCTCGCGGAGCTGGCGCCGAACGTGGATTACCTGTCGCCGATGCTGTATCCTTCAGGGTTCCAGGCAGGCATCCCCGGCTATCGCAATCCGGTGATGCATTCCTACGAGATCGTGTATCAATCGCTCGAAAGGGCGCAACATCGTCTGAACATTTCACCCAAGCGGTTCCGGCCATGGCTGCAAGCCTTCAGGGATTATGCCTTCGACCGTCGCGCCTATGGCGCGGACGAGGTCGCCAAGCAGATCAAGGCGACGGC
>CAIUCF010000774.1 GCA_903897565.1 uncultured Rhodospirillales bacterium
CATCAAGGGGGAGGGAGTAGCTTTTTGACGGGGGATAGTCTACCCCGCCCCCACCCCGCCAAACCTTCGGCGGTAGTCGCCCGGCGACAGCCCGACGAGTTTGTGGAAGACCTTGCGGAAGGCGCCGGCATCTTCGTAGCCGACGGCGAAGGCGATCTGGTCGATCGAGCGGGTGGTGAGCTCGAGCTGTTCGCGGGCCTTGGCCACGCGGAGATGCTGGCAGTACTCCGTCGGCTTCAGGCCGGTGGCGCGGTGGAAGCGGCGCAGGAAGGTGCGCTCTTCGAGCCCGGCTTGGGCGGCCATCTGCGCCAGTCCCGCGACCTGCGCCGCTTGCGCCTGCAGCCAGTGCTGGACCTTGAGGATCGCGGCGTCGCCATGGCCGAGGCGCGGCGAGAAATTGCTGTAATAGCGCTGTTCGCGGCCGGGCGGGTCGACCAGCAGGAAGCGCGCGGTCGTCATCATTACGCTCGGGCTGATCAGGCGGTCGACCAGCTTGAGGCCGAGATCGGTCCAGGCCATGACGCCGGCCGCGGTGATGACGTCACCATCCTCGACGATCAGCTTGTCGGCTTCGATGCGGATCGCGGGAAAGCGCGCGCCGAGTTCCTCGGCGAGGCCCCAATGGGTGGTCGCGGGCCGGCCGTCGAGCAGCCCGGTCTCGGCCAGCAGGAAGGCGCCGGCGCAGACCGAGGCGAGGATGCCGCCGTCGTCATGACGCCGCGTCAGCCAGTCGGCGAGGCGGCGGATCACCGCCGGGTCGGGGAGATTCCCAAGGCTCGGCGGCACGATCACGACGGCCGGCCGGTTGGCGCTGCCGGGTTGGCTGTCGAAGACGCAGGTGACGGTCTCGGCCGCTGCGTCCGGGAGCCAGTGCGTGATCCTGAGGCGCGGAGCCTTGTCGCCCGCGGCCTCGCCGGCGATGCGGCTGGCCTCGCCGAACAGGTCGGTCAGCCCGTGGATGGCGGCCCGCTGGGCGCCGGGATAGATCAGGATCGCGATTTCGGCGGGCGGGCTCGTGTTGGGCATTTGTCAGTTTTGGCCTTGAATATGTCAGTTTCGCCAATCGCCATCCTGCCCGAGCCGCGCTATTCAGTCCATCACGGGAGCACCTAGCACTCCCCCGTTCATCGATCACAGGAGCTAAAGCCATGGCCAAGCGCGCCGTCATCGCCATCGACATCCAGAACGACTATTTCCCCGGCGGCAAATGGCCGTTGGTCGGCGCTGATGCCGCGGCCGATCAGGCAGCGAAGCTGCTGGCCGGCGCCCGCAAGGCCGGCGATCTCGTTGTCCATGTCCGCCATGAATTCCCGAGCACCGAGGCGCCGTTCTTCGTCCCCGGCACCGAGGGCGTCGAGACCCACGCCAAGGTCAAGCCGCTGGCCGGCGAACCGGTGGTCGTCAAGAACGAGGTCAATTCCTTCCTCAAGACCAACTTGAAGCAGGTGCTGGACGACAACGGCATCGAGGAGCTCGTGATCTGCGGCTCGATGAGCCATATGTGCGTCGATGCCGCGACCCGCGCCGCTCTCGATTTCGGCTATCCGGTCACCGTGATTCACGATGCCTGCGCCACCCACGACCAGGAGTTCAACGGCGCCACGGTGCCGGCGGCGCAGACCCATACCGCGTTCATGGCCGCGCTCGGCTTCGCCGGCGCCGCGATGAAGGCGACCGACGAGCATCTCGCGGGGTAATGATGAGCCCTCTCCATCGGTCGCGGTGGAGAGGGCGTTTCCCGGTCAGGCGCTGTAGAGCCGGCCGGTGATGTAGGAGTCGCGCTCCTCGATGTCATCCTTGAGCTTGGCGGCGATCGCGGCGTAGAGGTCGCGGATCGACAGGATGCCGATGATATCGTCGCCGGAGACTACCGGAAGATGGCGGGCGTTGATCTTGCGCAGCGCCTCGAGCGCTTCCTCCGGCGTGGCGTCGGGGCCGATCGTGATCGGGTTGGCCGTCATGATCTCGGCGATCGTGACGGTGTCGGGGTTCAGGCCCTTGGCGACGACCTTGTAGGCGATGTCGCGCTCGGAGCAGATGCCGACCAGCTTGCCGGCATCGATCACGAGCACCGCGCCGATCTTGCGCAGCGCCATCAGCATCGCGGTCTCGCGGGTGGAGAGCAGCGACGGTACCGCCGCCACGTCCTGGGCGTTGATGATGTCGGGCACAATCTTGCGGGCCATCGTCGTTCTCCTGCAGCCCGTGAATTCGTTCTTATTGCCGTGCGAACGGCCTTTCGGGCGGCGATGAAAGGCTAGCTTTCAATGAAGAGTGTGGCGACGATTCGACCCAGTCAAGAGGCCTTGACACTCAGGTAGCGCCGCGGGCGCGCAGCACCGCGTAAAGATCATCGCTGCCGACGTCACGGGTCGTGATCGCGCGGCCGATCGCGTCGAGCAGGATGAAGGTGATGCGACCGCCTTCGACCTTCTTGTCGTGGCCCATATGGGCGATCAGCCGCTCCGCGGGAAGCTTGCCAAGGGGCGCGATCTCGCTCGGGCAGCCCGAGGCGGCCACCAGTTCCGCCACGCGCGCCGCGTCGGCCGCGCTGATCCGCCCGAGTCGGGCCGAGAGATCCGCTGCCAGGACGATGCCGATCGCGACCGATTCGCCGTGGAGCAGGGTATCGCCGAAGCCGGTCTCGGCCTCCAGCGCATGGCCGAAGGTATGGCCGAGATTGAGCAGCGCCCGCCTGCCGGCCTCGCGCTCGTCCTCGCCGACGATCTCGGCCTTCATGCGACAGCAATGCGCCACCGAGGATTCGAGATCGGCCGGATCGAGCGCCAGCACCGCCGGGCCATGCGTCTCCAACCAGGCGAAGAACGCGGCGTCGCCGAGCACGCCGTATTTGATCATCTCGGCATAGCCGGCGCGCAGCTCGCGCGGCGCCAGGGTCGCCAGGGTCTAGAGATCCGCCAGCACCAGGCGCGGCTGATGGAAGGCGCCGATCAGGTTCTTGCCCTGGCGGGTGTTGACCCCGGTCTTGCCGCCGACCGAGCTGTCGATCTGCGCCAGCAGGCTCGTCGGGATCTGG
>CAIUCF010000775.1 GCA_903897565.1 uncultured Rhodospirillales bacterium
TCACGCGCCCCGTTTCTCGAGGCGGTAGGCGAGTTGCGGTCGGGTCAGGCCAAGCAGCCGCGCCGCCTTCGAGACGTTGCCATTGGCGCGGCGCAGGGCGGTCTGCAGCAGCCGCTCTTCCAGGCCGGAGAGGCTGAAGCTTTCGTCGAGCAGGGTTTCGCAGAGCGGATCGATGCCCTCGGCATCCTCGCGGTCGGGTGCGAGATGGCCGCCGGCGTCGATCCTGCTCGTCGGCGCCACGCGCTCGCCCGGCGAGGGGAACAGCGCCTCGAGCTCGATGAGCTGGTGATGCTCGGTGAGGATGATGCCGCGCTCTATCATGTTTTCGAGCTCGCGGACATTGCCGGGCCAGGAATATTCCATCAGCGCGTTCATCGCCTTGTCGGAGACGCCCGGCACGCGCTTGTCGTAGACCGCCTGGTATTTCTGCAGGAAATGGTCGACGAGCAGCGGGATGTCCTCCTTGCGCTGGCGCAACGCCGGGATTTCCACAGGGTAGATGTTGAGGCGGTAATAGAGATCGGCGCGGAACTTGCCGTCCCGGACCGCGTCGGCGAGATTTTCGTGGCTTGCGGCGACGAGGCGGACATCGACCTTGATGGTCTCGACACCGCCCACACGCTCGAGTTCGCCCTCCTGCAACACCCGCAGCAGCGCCGCCTGTGCCCGCGGGGTCAGCTCGACGATCTCGTCGAGGAACAAGGTGCCGCCATCGGCGCGCTCGAAGCGACCGGGCCGGCTGGAGGTTGCGCCGGTATAGGCACCCTTTTCGACGCCGAACAGTTCGGCCTCGAGCAGGGTCGGCGAGATGCAGGCGCAATTGACCGCGATGAAGGGCTTGGCGCGGCGCTTGGAATTCTGGTGCAGCCCGCGCGCGAACAGCTCCTTGCCGGTGCCGGTCTCACCCTGTAGCAGCACCGAGACCCGGCTGTCGGCGGCCTTGCGCAGCAATTGGCAGGCGTCACGGAAACGCTTCGACCGCCCGACCGAATTTGCGATCAGATCGCCGTCGCCGTTGTCGCGACGCACGGTCTCCTGTAGCCGCGCAAGCTGGCTCTGCAGGGCCAGCAGCTCCTCGGCCATGGCGTCCGGGCGACGCATGGCGCGCAGGGTCTCGTGATCCTCCCATTGTTCGAGCGGCTTGCCGATGATGCGGCAATGCTCTGCACCCATCGCGCAGCAGGCGACTTCCTTGAAATAGATGTCGCGGGCGAAATGATAATCGCTGAAACCATTGGCGTAGCTGGTCAGCATCCAGCACACCGGGGCATCGGCCTTGCCGTGAGTGCTCAGATGAAATTCGGCCTCGAACGCGTCCTTCCATTCGATCTCGGCGTAGAAATTGTCGCTGTCGGGGGTGTAGTCGATGCGGACCGGTTTGACATGGACCATACCCTTGATCGCGGCAAGCTGGGGGCCGGCGTAGAACGCGGCCATGCCGCCGAGATCCGGGCGCAGGCTGCGCGCCATCTCGGCGTCGCGGCGGCCGGAATGATAGCCGAGCCGCATGATCAGGCTGCGCGCGCGCTCGAGGCCAATGGTCTCGATCAATTCATCGCGCAGCTGCGCGAACAGGCTACTATGGGTCAGCAGCATCCGCTGTTCATGGAACCAGATCTTGCCCGTCTCGGTGTCGAAGCGGATCTGGTCGACCAGATCGCTGCTGGACGGAAAACGGGGATCGGCGGGCTGCGTCATGCCTGTCCTTGATGCCGGGGCGCGCCACCAGGGTCGCCCTGGCGTCGACCTTAGCCTATCTCGAGAAAAATTTCATGATTTCATGAAATTTTCCGGCGCATTCGATGATCTGACGCAGTCCGAGGAATGGTGCATCTCGCGTAGGTGATTCTACGAATTTGAAATTGAACGATCTTTTCGCAATCTAGGGAATGGCATAGGCCTTGCGGAACAAACCGCGACGTGCTGCCTGTTCAGGCAAGCGCAATCGACAATAAACGGGATCAGGGAGACCCAAATGGCCACGACAGATATCGCCAAGACTACCAAACCCGACCTCGACGCCGTCATCGTCGGTGCCGGGTTCGCTGGGCTCTACATGCTGCATTTGCTGCGCGACAAGCAGGGCCTGAAAGCGACCGTGATCGAGGGCGGCGACGGTGTCGGCGGCACCTGGTACTGGAACCGTTATCCCGGCGCGCGCTGCGATATCCCCAGCATGGATTACTCCTACTCCTTCTCGGAGGAGCTGCAGCAAGAATGGGTGTGGTCGGAGAAATACGCCGCCCAGCCGGAAATCCTCTCCTACCTCGAATTCGTCGCCAACAAGTTTGACCTCAAGAAGGACATCCGGTTCGGCACCTGGGTCACCGCCGCGGATTACGACGAGGCCGGCGCCTTCTGGCGGGTTAGCACCAGCGACGGCAAGGTCGTCACCGCGCACCATCTGATCTCCGGCGTCGGCGTGCTCTCGACCGCCGCCACGCCGGTATTTCCGGGCGCCGAGACCTTCAAGGGCGACGTGCTGCTGACCCATAAATGGCCCAAGCAGGGGTACGACTTCAAAGGCAAGAAGGTCGGCATCATCGGTACCGGCGCCACCGGCATGCAGGTGATTCCGGTCGTCGCCGAGCAGGCCGGCCATCTCACCGTATTCCAGCGCACCCCCGGCTTTGCCGCGCCGCTGATGAACGAACCCCTCACCCTCGAGGAGCAGGCCAAGACCAAGGCGAACTACGCGGAGTATCGTCGCGGGGCTTGGGGCTCCTTTGCCGGCGTCGAATTCCATCGCACCCGTCCCTCGGCACTGGCCGACACGCCGGAACAGCGCAAGGAGCATTACGAGAATTGCTGGAACGACGGTGGCTTCAGCATCTGGCTCGGCGCCTACAGCGATATCCTGATCGACCTCAAGGCCAACGAGACCGCCGGGAATTTCGTCCGCGAGAAGATCCGCGCGAAGATCAAGGATCCGAAGCTCGCCGATAAGCTCGTGCCGAAGCCGGGCGTGGTGTTCGGCACCAAGCGCCAGCCCTGCGAGACCAACTACTTCGAGACCTATAATCGCGACAATGTCAGCCTCGTCGACATCAAGGCCGAGCCGATCGAACGGCTGACGCCGAAGGGGATCAAGACCGCCGGCGGCGAATACGAACTCGATGCCCTGATCTACGCGACCGGCTTCGACGCCTTCACCGGGTCGCTGTTCAAGCTCAACGTCCGCGGCCGCAACGGCAAGCGGCTGCAGGATCACTGGGCTGCCGGCCCCCAGACTTATCTCGGGATCATGAGCCATGGATTCCCGAATTTCTACACCGTGACCGGTCCGCTCAGCCCCTCGGCGCTGTTCAACATGCCGCTCAGCATCGAGCAGCATTGCGAGTGGATCGCCGACTGCATCGACTACATGAACCGCAACAAGATCGCCGCGATCGAGCCGACGCGGGAGGCCGAGGTGAAGTGGGTCAGCCATGTCCGCGAGATCGCGGACACCACCCTGCTGCCGGCGGCGGAGTCCTGGTATCTCGGCGCCAATGTCCCCGGCAAGGCGCGGGTGTTCCTCGTCTATCTCGGCGGCTTCCAGCGCTACAAGCAGGTCTGCGACGAGGTCGCCGCCAAGGGCTACGAGGGCTTCACCCTGGAGCCCGCCACCAAGGCGCAGGCGGTCGCCTGATACGAA
>CAIUCF010000776.1 GCA_903897565.1 uncultured Rhodospirillales bacterium
CTGCTCATTAGGCGAGCAAAAACCAGTCCGGTAAATGTGGCGCCCAGCCGCCGGCAAGCGCAAGGTGCAGTTCCGCGACCTTAGTGCGGTAAAGCGCGGCGAGGTTCGGATGGAGCCGGGGCAGGGGCTGGAAGGGCTCGTCCATGCGGCGCTGGAGCACCCCCTCGCGGGCTTCAAGCTCGTCGAGCTGCGGCTGAAGTCCCGGCGCCGTGAAGCCATCGGCAAGGGCGTCGTTCAGCCCGTCAGCTTGCGGTTCACCAAGGCGAGGTCGCGGCCGAGGCTGCACCGATCCTGCTCGATGCCAGCGCGCTGCCGGTTGACCTGGGTGATGGAGGCATCGAGCGCTTCCGCCGCCACCATGGCGACGGCGCCGCTGCCGATCGCCGTCAGCAGCTGCTGGAAGCCGGGCCGCAGCCGGGTCGAACCGCCGATGCCGAAGTCGGTGAAAACGCCGGCCACGGTGCCCCCGAGGCGTTCTGCCAGGGCGGTGCAGACCCAGACCTGGTCCTCGATCGAGGCGAGGCCTCGCGCTGCATATCGGATCTGTGGCGGGCGTCGATGGCGATGCGCATTATGAGGTCTCCGGGCTATCGGGCGCTATTGTGACCGCTTCTCGAAACGCGGGGAAAGCCTTCCCGAGGCTGCGTGACGCCTCAAGACCGGAAGCTAGGATGTACTATTTATGTGCGATCTCGGGGCCCGCGTGCCTCAACACGATCGGAACGTCATGGACATGCTCCGGGCTTTCGACTGCGATCGTCGTCCCGACACAGTCCCGCAACCAATGAGGTGGGATAAAGCCTCCGAAGGCCGCCCCAGCGTGGCCGGTGCTCCGCGCCGACATTGCCTTCAGCGTATCCATTGTCCAAAGGATCCGAAACCCAGAGCGCATCGGTCGCCTCGACCCGCTTCTCGCCGATATGGGCGTTACTTAACGCCGGCCGATAGACCTCGATATAGCGCTGACGGGAAGGCTATTGTTGCCTCGGAAACGGTGCCGAAAACGGCTGGCGGTTCTTCATCTCCGATTTCCTGAAAGTAACCCACCAGCCTGCGCTCTCTGGCACCAGTTGAGTGTCGATCCTGATCGACCGGAGGTTCCTCGATCTGCGTTGGTTCGGGGCCATCACGGCGCCGGTACCAGCTGGTAGTTCCGCCGGATGACGGGCCGGGCGACCACGAAGTTCAGCGAGGCTTCGGGGCCTAGCTCCGAAAGCAGGGCATCCATTGCTTCCCGGTCAGGACCCGACGATTTCTGATAGAGCGCCAGGGGGCGTTGCATCATGTACTGCATACAGGTCCACACGGTCTTGTTCTCGACGACTCCGCCGATCGTGAACGCCTGCGTTCCAAGGAAGCGCGGGATCGGCGTGCCCGGGTTCCGATCGATCCAATCCGCGACCCGACTGATCGTATCCAAAGCGACAGGGACGTACTCGGCAAAGCTGTGGCGGAGCAGGGGCATGAGCGTCTCTGGCACGCGATCGTCTGCGACGTAGTCGCCATCTTGCGCGGGCGCAGAGTTCATCCTCTCCACCCAGCGAATGACGCCCGGGGCGACGCGCCGCAAAAGGGTGGTCGAGTGAGGATCTCGGTACATATGACCGTAGAGCGGGCCCATGAGGGTAAAATCGGCGGTGCAGGGCCGGGCCCCGAGAAGGTAATCATGAGTGGCGAAGTGGTGGTCGAGCCACCGAAGGAGACGCTCCGTCCAGGCTTCGAATTGGGGGATCGTCTTCGGGGTTACGCCGAGCGACGGTAACCGATCGCGCGACCATGCTGAACTCGCCTCACCGATCCTCTCTTGCGCCTCGGGATGCGCCGTCGGCTCATACATCCGCCCGAACTCACGGGCGAGGTAGTCTCGGTTGTCCGCGGGAAATGCCCAGCGATAATACATCGCCGGTATCCGGACCCAGTCATGGGCGTAGGCTTCGAGGAGAAGCGCGGCAAGACGCTGGCGCGGCGCGGTGGGGTAGACCGGAGGTTCCGGAAAACGTAACTCCATGAAATCGATGATATCGGTCGAGTCCTGGAGGAATGATCCTTCGGGCGTTCGCAGGATCGGCATCATGCGGAACCCGACCCGCGGCACCAGGATCCGGTCATAGATCTCGTTCGAGGCAACGACCTCCTGATAGGGGACCCGCTTGAAGATCAAATAGGACCGGACTTTTGCGCTGTAGTTCGAAATCTGCGCGCCGTACAATGTGTAGATGTTATCCACCCTTATGTTCCCTCCCTACCTTGAGCCGTTTTGCCGGTGCGAAGTTTTTTGAACGTGAGTGATCCGTCTCTATCGGGTACACAGGCCGGATGGGGCAAACTAGGAGCCATGTCGCGATCGCTGCAGCGGTCGGAGGGGCTGCTCTCTCGGCGAAACCCCTATCTTTCCAAGAGACACGCACAAAGGCACTGGAACCCGAAAAGTCCAGATGGCCGAAGCCTCTGGCGATCTTAGTGGAAACGATAGGCAGCCCCGAAACCGAAGACGAGGAGACTCGTCTTCAGATCGACGGTACCGCCGCCGAAACTGGCGGGGATCGCGCCGGGGGCACCCTGAAGGATGACCGACGGCGCATAGAGCCCCATGGTGCTGACCTCCCATTTCGGCGTGATCGCCCAACTTGCCCCCGCTGTGTACTGATGTTCCTGAGTGTTGGGCGACAGGATGTTGGGGAAGGTCTCGTAGTTCGGCACCGTGGCGCCGGAATGATTGTAGCCGACCCGGAGTTGCAGTCGATCAGTCGCGTGCCAGTTGACTCCGACTTTGACCGCGGTGCAATTCTTCCAACCAAATCCGGGCCCGTCGACCGCGCCGAGTTGGTTGCCGTGATAAATGGTGTCGAAGGAATCGCCGATGGCGTTGACGCCATGGTAGTCGATGCGCGTCACATCGACCGCGATGTCGATACCGCGAAGCGGCGTGACGTCGATTCCGGCACCGTAGGATGACGGCAGGTCGAGATTGCCGCCGTTCGCGAACAGACCCTTATAGCGATTGAACGAACCGGCCATCGTTTTCGACTGCCACGCCGCGCCAATTTGCAGCCATGAGGTCAGGCGACCGAGATAGCCGAGCCGGACACCGGCGCCGAAGGCGTAATCGGAGTTGCGGTCCGACAGCGAGCCCGGATTTTGCGAGAAGACACCGAACGACTGGAGCCCATAGGCGCTAAAGGTCTCGTAGAGAACGTTGATGGAAACGCCTACGCTGTGGTTCGGCGTGATGCGATAGGCGATCGTCGGCGAGATCAGAATCTGGCCGAGATTGACGCCGGCGGTTCCCGTCGCGCCGAAGCGGCTATAGGGATTGACGCCATATTTCGTGTTCAAGCCACCATTGCCGTACATGGCGATCCCGACGGCCCATTTCGGTCCGAGTTGATGGATAAGAGCCATCTCCGGCACGACGAAACGGCGCAGACCATTGCCGCTGTACTCCGCGTCGGGGGCGAGGGCATTACCACGGATCGTCGCAGCCCGGAACGGCCGCAAGAATACCGCGTCAAATTCGACGGTATTGCCCAGAGCTGTCGCCGAGGCGGGATTGCCGGCGATGCTGAGCGCTTCCTGCGGGAACGCGATCCCGGCGCCGCCCATGCCCTGTGTCTTCACGCCGTAGCCGTTTTGGAAGAAGCCATCGAGCGCGATCGAAACTCCGGGCAGCAGGAGCCCGATCAGGACGCATGCGACGGTGGTCCAGCGTCGCTGCGCGCTGCGGCAGCGCGCATTCGGGACAGGCACGAACATACGTTTTCCTTTGAGTTCTTTTGCGCCCTGCATCGGGCAAGTGTGAGACGGACCCCGGTTTGGCGATCCGCTCGTGCATC
>CAIUCF010000777.1 GCA_903897565.1 uncultured Rhodospirillales bacterium
GCCGCCGGCGGCGCCGCCAGCGACAGCGCGGCGCGCGGCATGGCCAAGAACAACAAGCCGGCGAAGGCCGAAGCCGGCGCGCCGCGCGCGGCGATCGCCATCGCCAGGAGTGCCGCGCCGCCCAGAGCGGCAACAACCAGGGCCGGCAGCAGCCCGGCCTCGCCGGCGATCACGCTCGCCAGCCACACCGAGGTCGCCAGCAGCGGCAGGGCGAGCAGCCGGCGCAGGGTCAGCATCCAGTGCCCGGGGCGCGGCAGGAAGCGGCTGAGCCCGGGCATGGCCGCGAGCAACAGATAGGGTGCGGCCAGGCCGAGGCCGAGGCAGAGGAAGATCACGAAGATGTCCGTGATGCTGCCGGCGAGGCCGAAGCCGACCGCGGTGCCGAGGAACGGCGCCGAGCACGGCGTCGCCAGCACCGTCGCCAGCACGCCGGTGGTGAAACTGCCCAGCAGCGAGTGCTGGCCCGGTGGCCTTGGCGTCCGCCCCGACAGCGCCGCCGCCAGCGCCGAGGGCAGCGGGATTTCGAACAGCCCGAACAGATTGGCGGCAAACGCCGTGGTGACGGCGGCGAGGCTCGCCAGGAACACCGGCTGCTGGAACTGGATGCCCCAGCCGATCGCCATGCCGGCGGATTTGGCGGTGGCCAGCAGCGCGGCAAGCACCAGGAAGGAGGCGACGATGCCGGCGGCGGCGGCGAGGAAGCCGGCGCGCCAGCGCCAGGCCGAGGCCTCGCTCAAGCCGACCACCGCCAGCACCTTGATCGAGAGCACCGGCAACACGCAGGGCATGAAATTGAGGATGAAGCCGCCGAGCAGCGCGGTCAGCACAATCGCCAGCCCGAGCGGCGGCGACGGCGCCGCGCCGACCAGCGGTCGCGTCACCCGCAGGCTCGTCGTGACCGCGCGCGGCGGGTCGACCAGGGTGACGGTCACCGGATGGTCGAGCAGCCGGGCGAGATCGAAGCCCGGCGCCGCGGCGACGGGGAGATGCAGGATTGTGGTGCCGTTCGGGCCCGGCATCACCTCTGGCCGCGCCGGCACGCCGATCTCCAGCCCTTCGACCATGACGTCGGGCGCGACGAGCGGCGGCTGCGCGGTGACGGTGACGTCGAGGGAGCCGGTCTTGCCGATGCCGCCCGCCGCCAGCGCCGCGATAGCGATGCCGCCTTGCGATTGGCCCGGTGCGGCCGTGAGCGGCACGCGGCGCGCCCAGCTGTCGAGCAGATCGCGCCAGGGCCGCGCGGTGCTGCCGGCGGGGAGATCGAGCGTCAGATGCGCCTCGTTGGGCAGGCAGACCTGGCGGCAGACCAGGTAGTCGACCAGCGCCGCGACATGGACCGCCGCGCCCACGGCGTCGACTCGGGCGCGAATCGGCAGCACCAACTCGTCCTCATAGCCGAAGGTCTCGAAGCCCTGCAGCGAGTAGCGGGTCGGCGCCGGCCAGTCGATCGCGAGAGCCGCGACATTTTTGCTGCCCGACCAGTCGACCGTCGCCGGCAGCCCGGCATCGCCGGGCGAGCGCCAATAGGTTTTCCAGCCCGGTTGCAGCCGGAATTGCAGCCCGAGTCGCAAGCCCCCCGTGGGGTCGGGATCGGCCAGGAGTCTTACGGAAGCCTGCTTTCCCAAGGCCCAATCGCTCGCCAGCGGATCGGCCTCGGCAGCAAACGGCAGCAGGCCGCACGCCAGCACGGCGAGCAGCGCGATCAGGCGGCAACATCGAAACAGGGAAACCTTCATCGCGCTAGAACTAGCACATGCCATCTTGCAGGGAAGCCACAGTCGCTCTATCTCTCGATATATGGGCCGACACATCGCACCATCAACAGGATTTGGGACCGCCACGGTCACCCCGAACTCCGGCTATCTTCCCGGACAGTTCCTGATCGCGATGCCGCATATGCAGGATGTCCGCTTCCAGCGCAGCGTGATCTATCTCTGCGCCCATACCGCCGACGGCGCGATGGGGCTGATCATCAACAAGGCGCTCGACTCGCTCACCGTGCCTGAGTTGATGGAACACCTGAAGATCCCGGTCGAGGTCGAGCTCAAGCCGACCAAGATCCATTTCGGCGGCCCGGTCGAGACCTCGCGCGGCTTCGTGCTGCACTCTTGCGACTATGTCGAGCAGGCGACCCTGGTGGTCGGCAACGAGCTGGCGCTGACCGCGACCATCGATGTCTTGAAGGCGATCGGCCGCAACGCCGGCCCGCGCCAGAGCCTGATGACCCTCGGCTACGCCGAATGGGGCGCCGGCCAGCTCGACGCCGAGCTGCAGGCCAATGTCTGGCTGCACTGCCCGGCCGATGATTCGATCATCTTCGACCTCTACAACGACAGCAAATGGGAACGCGCGCTGGGCCAGCTCGGCGTCAGCGTCAGCATGCTGTCGAGCGAAGCCGGGCACGCGTAGCACCCGCTCTAATGCCCTCGCCCGCTTGCGGGCAGCCCGCGGGGCTGGGAGGGCCCCGGCGCGATAGCGACGGGAGGGTGAGGGCCAGATGATCCGGACCCTTTCCCATACCGCGCACACAGAATAGTCTTCCCCCGGCAAAGACCCCTCACCCTCCCCGCCCTGCGGGCAGGGCCCCGCCCTCTCCCGTAAACGGGAGAGGGAAATATCGATGCGGAGGATCAAGATGGCGTCACCCATCATCGTCGAGGCCGCGCTCAACGGCCCCTGGGGGCCGCACAAGCAGCCGGGCATTCCCTACAAGATCAAGGACATCGTCGCGCAAGGGCTGGCCTGCGCCGAGGCCGGGGCCGCCGTCATCCATGTCCACCCCTATGACGAGGTCACGGCGCGGCAGAACGACCAGTTCGACC
>CAIUCF010000778.1 GCA_903897565.1 uncultured Rhodospirillales bacterium
GAAGGCACCGAGAACCGCATTGCGGTCGCGCGGCGCGACTATATCGAGGCAGTGCGGGTCTATAATACCGAGCTCCGCACCTTCCCCGGCCGGATCTGGGCCGGCATCCTCTATTCGGGCAACAAGCCGATGGAGGAGTTCACCGTCGACGACAGCGTGAAACAGGTGCCGCAGGTCAAGTTCTGATCCGCCGCGCAATGCTCTTCCGCTCGATCCTCGCGGCGCTGGCATTCTTCTGCCTGAGCCTCTCGGCTTCCGCCCAAACACTCGGCTTCCCGCCGCTGACCGGGCGGGTGGTCGATCAGGCCGCGCTCCTCGGCGAGTCGGATCGCGCCGCGCTGGACCAGGCGCTGGCAGCGCTGGAAGCGAAGACGACCGATCAACTGGTCGTCGTAACCCTGAAATCGCTACAGGGCACGACGATCGAGGATTACGGCTACCAGCTCGGCCGCGCCTGGGGCATCGGCCAAAAGGGCGTCAACAATGGCGTGCTGCTGATCGTGGCACCGAACGAGCGCAAGGTCCGGATCGAGGTCGGCTACGGCCTCGAAGGCACGCTCACCGACGCCCTCACCAAGATCATCATCGAGCAGGCAATCTTGCCGCGCTTCAAGGCCGGGGATTTCCCCGGCGGCATCAAACAGGGCACCGCATCGATTATCACGACGCTCGGCGGCGATGCGGCCGGCCTGCAAGGCGACCTCCAGCCGGACACTACGCCAGTGCGCAGCGAGCGACAGCCTGACGGCTCACCGTTACCCTTCATGATCTTCGCGCTCGTCGTGGGCGGTTTCGTGATTCTCTGTGCCGTCAGCCGCGGCGGCGGGTTGTGCCGGTTGGTCATGGAACTGATCTTCCTGTCGCTGCTGTCGGGTCGCGGCAATGGCTCGCGTGGCGATTCCGGCTTCTCCGGCGGCGGCGGATCGTTCGGCGGCGGCGGTGGTTCCTTCGGCGGCGGCGGCAGCTCGGGCAGTTGGTGAGGAGGGCAGGATGATTTCAGACAGCGATAAGGAGCGGGTCGCCGCTGCGATCGCGGCGGCGGAAAGCCGGACCTCCGGCGAGATCTTCTGCGTCATCGCCCGCCATACCAGTGAATACCGCCTGGTGCCGATTGCCTGGGCCGCCGCAATCGCCCTGTGTCTGCCGCTGCCCCTGCTCTATCTGACGCGCTGGTCGGCGGAGACGATCTATCTGTGCCAATTAGCAAGCTTCGTCATCGCAGCGCTGGCCTTGTCCCATCCGGCGCTGCGCTTCCGCATCGTCCCGCGCCGGGAACGTCATGACCACGCCCATGCCGAGGCCTTGCGGCAATTCCTGCTGCAGGGGTTGGACCGTACCGAGGCCCGAACCGGCGTGCTGATCTTCGCCGCGGCGGGCGAGCGCTATGCCGAGATCGTCGCCGATTCCGCGATCAACGACAAGGTTGATCCCGCGGTCTGGGATCAGGCGATGGCCAGCCTGGTTGCTTCAATCAAGGCCGGCCGGCCCGCAGATGGCTTCGTCGCTGCGATTGAGCAATGCGGCGCCGTGCTGGCCGCGCATTTCCCGCCCGGCGTGCTCGATCGCAACGAGCTGAGCGACCGGCTCCTCGAAATCTAGGCCGCGTCGGCGCGGGCCGAAAGCAGCCGGGTGAAACTCGGCAACACGCTGCCCCAGGATTCGAACCGCGTGTCGGTCGTCCGCCCGCTCTTGAACAGCGCAAAGCCGACCTCGATGATCGCCGCGACCTTCGCCTGCCCGAGCACGGCGTAGCGCGCGACATCGACCGCGGTGCGGCCCGTCGCCTGCTCCCATTCGTCGGTCATGCGGGTCGGGCTCCACCAGCCCGGCAGCTCGAAACCGGCATTGGCGAGCCCGGCCTCGCCCTGGTCGTGGAACATCAGAATATAGCCGAGATCGATCAAGGGCTCGGAGATCTGCGCCATCTCCCAGTCGAGCAGGCCGACGAGCCGGCCCTCACGATCCCACAGGCAATTGCCGTGCTTGGGATCGCCATGGACCGGCGTCGGCGGCCCCGAAGCCCGCGGCGGATTGCGGACGAGATCGTCGAGAATTTCGATCAGACGCGGCGAGGCCTCGGCCGCGGCGGCAACGTCGCGCCAATACATTGCTTCTTCCGCGACGCTGCGGCCACCCGCGACCATGCGCTCGACCGGCATGCGGTGGAGCGCCGTGAGCGCGGTGAACCACTGCCGGCACAGCCCGTCCGCCATCCTTTCCGGATCCGCCGCCAGCCAGCCTGGCAGGGTGAACTCGAAGGCCTCGCCATCCAGGGTTTCCATCAGGAAGAACGGCGCGCCGATGATCGCCTCATCGACGCACAGCTCATGCACGCGCGGCACGGGCA
>CAIUCF010000779.1 GCA_903897565.1 uncultured Rhodospirillales bacterium
ACAAGAAGATGGTGTTGACGGGAAAGATCGCGATCGTGACCGGCGGCGGCGGTGGCTTCGGCGAGGGCATCGCCCGGGCCTATGCCGAGCAGGGCGCCCGCGTCGCCGTGCTCGATTACAACGCCGAGGCGGCGCAGCGGGTCGCACGCGAGATCGGTGGCGGTGCGATTGCGGTGCAGGCCGATGTTGGCGTCCGCGCCGAGGTCGAGCGTGCCGCGGCGGAGGTCATAGCCAGGCTCGGCGTGCCCGATATCCTCGTCAACAATGCCGGCACGACGCATGTCAACGGCTCGCTGCTCGACGTCGACGAGGAGACTTTCGACCGGGTATTCCGCGTCAACGTCAAATCGATCTACCTGTTCGCCCAGGCCCTGGTGCCGGCGATGCGCGAGCGCGGCGGCCTGATCCTCAATATCGGCTCGGTCTCGGCGATCCGCCCGCGCCCCGGCCTGGTCTGGTATAACGGCTCCAAGGGCGCCGTGACCCTGATCACCAAGTCGATGGCGGTTGAACTGGCGCCCGCCAAGATCCGCGTCAACGTTTTGTGCCCGGTGATGGCGGCGACCGGGTTGCTGGAATCCTTCATGGGCAAGCCCGACACCCCGGAAAACCGCAAGCTGTTCGTGCCGACCATCCCGCTCGGCCGCTTCTGCGAGGCGAGCGACGTCGCGGCGGCGGCGGTATTCCTGGCCTCCGATGCGGCCGCGTTCATCACCGGGGTGGAGCTGCCGATCGATGGCGGCCGCTCGGTCTGAGGCAGTGAGTCGGGGCGGAGCCTTATGACCGGGTCGCCGCCGCTGACGCGTCGCGGTCTCGCCCGCGAGATCAGCCGCATCGCCAATGCGCCGGTTGCCGACGTCCTCGGCGTGATCGACACCAGCCCGACCGAGGGTTTCCGGATCGGCATCACCGGGCCGCCCGGTGCCGGCAAGAGCAGTTTGATCGCCGAGCTGGTCCGTCACCGGCTGCAGCGGGATGGGACGATCGCGGTCGTCGCGGTCGATCCCACGAGTCCGGTGAGTGGCGGCGCCATCCTCGGCGACCGCATCCGCATGGCCGAGCTCGCGACCGATCCCCGGGTCTATATCCGCTCCTTGGCGAGCCGCGACAGTGTCGACGGCCTCGCCGATAACCTGCCTGCGGTGCTCGATTTCCTCGCCCTGCGTGGGTTCACCGAGATCCTGATCGAGACGGTGGGCGTCGGACAGGTGGAATACGAGGTCAAGCGCCTGGTCGACACCATGGTCCTGGTGCTGATCCCCGGCGCCGGCGACCAGGTCCAGGCGATGAAGGCCGGGGTCATCGAGACCGCGGACATCATCGTGGTCAACAAATCCGATCTGCCGGGAGCCCAACGGCTGCAGTCCGAATTGAGTGCCGTGCTGGAGCGGCGCGCGCTGCCAAGCGGGGGCTGGTCGCCGCGCCTGGTTGTGACGACCGCCAACGACCCGGCGAGTTTCGGGGGCCTAAGCGACGCCATCGACAGTCATCGGGCTTGGCTCAACGAGGACAACCGCCGCGCCGCCCGTCTCGACGATCGCCGCCGCCATCAGGTCACCAGCCTGATCGCGCGCCGGCTCCACGAGGTGATGCAGGAATTGCCCGAGGCGGCGCTCGGCGCGCCGCTGGAGGAATTATACGAAAGGGTTGTGCGCAGCCTGCTCGTCTGAGCCGGACCGGGAGCAAAGTATATGACCCAGTTGAACGAGAAGCCGGCGACCAAGCCGGACCAATTCGACGCCATCATCGTCGGCGCGGGTTTCGCCGGACTCTATGCCCTCTATCGCCTGCGCGGCATGGGGTTGCGCGTCCGCGTGCTCGAAGCGGGGCAGGGGATCGGCGGCACCTGGTTCTGGAACCGCTATCCCGGCGCCCGCTGCGACGTCGAGAGCCTCGAATACTCCTACTCGTTCTCGGATGAACTGCAGCAGGATTGGGACTGGCCGGAGCGGTTCTCGCCGCAGGCGGATATCCTGGCCTATATCAACCACGTCGCCGACCGCTTCGATTTGCGCCGCGATATCCAGCTCGAAAGCCGCGTCGTCTCGGCCACGTTCGACGACGCCGCGCAGCGCTGGACGGTCGCGACCGCGGCGGGCGGGGAGTTCATTGCGCCGATCTGCGTCATGGCGTCGGGCAATCTCTCGCTGCCCCGGGTCCCCAGCTTTCCCGGGCTGGAGAGATTCGAAGGCCGCTGGTTCCACACCGCGCTGTGGCCGGACCAGGCAGTCGATTTCGGCGGCCGGCGGGTGGGCGTCATCGGCACCGGCTCCTCGGGCATCCAGCTCATTCCCGAGATCGCCGGGCAGGCCGGGCATCTCGACGTGTTCCAGCGCACCGCGAATTTCAGCCTGCCGGCCCACAACCGGCCGCTGACCCGCGAGGCCGCCGACAGTCACAAGCGTCGCTACACAGAGTGGCGCGAGGAGGCGCGGCGTACACCGTTCGGCATCGCCGGCCATCCGCCGCCGCAGAAATACGCCTTCGACGATCCGCCGGAGGAACGCGCGCGTGTCTACACCTCGAAATGGGGCACCGGCGGCAATATCAGCTTCCTCTATGCCTACAAGGATCTCCTGGTCGATCCCGAGGCCAACGAAACGGCTTCGGAATATGTCCGCCAGCGCATCCGCAGCATCGTCCGCGACCCGGCGACCGCAGAACTGCTGTCGCCGCGCGACCATCCGATCGGCACCAAACGCCTCTGCCTCGACAGCGGCTATTACGAGGTCTTCAATCGCGATAATGTCCGCCTCGTCGATGTCCGCAGCGATCCGATCGCCGAGATCACGCCCGAGGGGATACGAACGGAACGCACCCTTTACCCGCTCGACGACATCGTCTTCGCCACCGGCTTCGACGCCATGACCGGCGCCCTGCTCGATATCGATGTGCGCGGCGCCGGTGGCCTGTCGCTGCGAGACAAATGGGCGGAGGGTCCCAACACCTATCTCGGCCTGATGACGGCAGGCTTTCCCAACATGTTCATCATCACCGGACTGGGCAGCCCCTCGGTTAAGGCCAACATGGTTTCGGCGATCGAGCAGCATGTCGACTGGATCGCCGATTGCCTCGGCTTCATGGCGCGCAACGGTCTCGCCACGATCGCGGCCGACCGCGATACCGAGCGCAACTGGGGCCGCCACGTCAACGAAGTCGCCGAGGCCACGCTCTATCCGCTTGCCAATTCCTGGTATGTCGGCGCGAATATTCCCGGCAAGCCACGCGTGTTCATGCCCTATGTCGCCGGGCTCGATAAGTACCGGGCCATCTGCGATCAGGTCGCCGCCGACGACTATCCCGGCTTCACGTTCGAACGACACAACTAACCAAGCAACATTCTCGTCAAAGAGGAGAGCAGCATGCTTATCAAGGACAAGATCGCGGTCGTCACCGGCGCCTCGGGTGGCCTCGGCATGGCGATATCCAAGACCCTGGCCGAGCACGGCGCCCGCATCGTCGCCATGGATCTCAATGCCGAGAAGGTGGCGCAGGCCTGCGCCGAGCTGGAGAAAGCCGGCGCCAAGGGCGTTGTCGGCATCGTCGCCGACGTCTCCTCCGCAGCCTCGGTCGCCGACGCCTTCGCCGCGCTCAAGGCCAAGACCGGCAAGCTCGACATCCTGGTCAACAATGCCGGGGTGCGCGAGATCAAGAACGCGCTCGATCTCGAGCCGGCCGAATGGGACCGCGTCATCGCCACCAATCTCAGCGGCCCGTTCTACTGCACCCGTGAGGCCGGGCGGATGATGCGCGACGCCGGGGCAGGGGGCACGATCGTCAACATCGCCTCGGTGGCGGGCCTGACCGCGATCTCGCATCGTCCCGCCTACAGCGCCGCCAAGCACGGCCTCGTCGGCCTCACCAAGAACCTCGCCCGCGACCTCGCGCCCTTCAGCATCCGCGTCAACGCCGTGGCGCCGGGCCTCGTCCGCACGCCGCTGACCGAGAGCTATTTCCAGGACGAAGGCTTCTATCAGGGCCTACGGGAAAACGTGCCGTTCTACAGCCGCGGTGGCGGCCAGGACGTCGCCAACGCCGTGCTCTACCTGGTCTCGCCGCTCGCCGATTTCGTCAACGGCATCACTTTGCCGGTCGATGGCGGCTGGCTCGCCGAGAAGGGCTACGCTTCGGCAAATGCTACCAATTTCTATTCCGCTGACCGCTCGACCTGAGCAGCACCGAGAAGGAGCAGAGAGATGGCCAAATCGGAACGCTTCAAACGCGGCGCCGCGACGATGGAAAAGCTGTTCGGCGCCATGCCGAAGCCCGGCGCCTTCCACGAGGGGTTTCTCGACGTCACGGTCGAGAATTTGTTCGGCGATATCTGGAACCGCCCGGGGCTGGAGCTCCGCGAGCGCTCGATGATCACGCTATCGGCGCTGACCGTGCTGGGCCGAGAGCCGGAGATGAAGGCGCATATCCGCGGCGCCCTCAATATCGGCATCCCGCAGAAGAGCCTCGAGGAGATGATGATCCATCTCGCCCATTACGGCGGCTGGCCGGTCGGGGTCGGTGGCTTACGCCTCGTCCGGGAAGTGGTGGCGGAGATGGCCGAGAAGGGCACCAGCGCCTTCGACGCGATCGGCAAGAGCTGAGGGCAGGGCGCGGCCGCGGAACCCTACGTAGCCGCTCGCCCCCTGCCTCGTCATCCCGGCGAAAGCCGGGATCCATCTTGCCGGCAACGCGCTGGTGGGACGATGGATTCCGGCTTTCGCCGGAATGACGAAGGGGAGTGGGGAATGACGATCACAAACCACGGCTCGCTGCCTTCCACCCTCGGGAGCCGGCTCTACGAGTCAGCGTGAAACGCGATGTTTCACGGGAAACATTACATGAACATTCTTTGCGGT
>CAIUCF010000780.1 GCA_903897565.1 uncultured Rhodospirillales bacterium
ACGACCCGGCGATGATCCAGGCGGTGTGGAAGATGCTCGATCGTGCCGAATACAAGCGCCGTCAGGCGCCGCCGGGCGTCAAGATCACGCGCCGCGCCTTCGGTCGCGACCGCCGCTACCCGATCACCAACGGCTATCAGGGCAATTCGTGACGGTCCGGCTCAGGTTCGCGCCGAGCCCGACCGGCCGGCTCCATCTCGGTAATATCCGCACCGCCCTCGTCAACTGGCTCTACGCGCGCAAAGCCGGCGGGGAATTGCTGCTGCGGATCGACGATACCGACGCCGAGCGCTCGAAGCCGGAGCATGCCGCCGCGATCGAGGCCGATCTCACCTGGCTCGGCCTCGGCTGGGATCAGTTCGCCCGGCAATCCGACCGCATGGCGCGCTACGCCGAGGTGGTCGCAGGCCTGAAATCCGCCGGGCGGCTCTATCCGTGTTTCGAGAGCCCGGAAGAACTCGAGCTCAAGCGCAAGCTTGCACTGTCCCGCGGCCGGCCGCCGATCTACGACCGCGCCGCGCTGAAGCTCTCGGCCGCAGAGATCGCCGCGCTCACCGCCCAGGGTATCGCCCCGGCCTGGCGCTTCAAGCTCGAGCCCGGCGCCATCCGCTGGCATGATCTGATCCGCGGCGACGTGCATTTCGAGGCCGAACATCTGAGCGACCCTGTCCTGGTCCGCCCTGACGGCGTTCCTGTCTATATGCTGGCCTCGGTGGTCGACGATCTCGACTTCGCCGTCAGCCACGTCATCCGCGGCGAAGATCACGTCGCCAATACCGCGGTGCAGATCCAGCTGTTCGAGACGCTCGGTGGGCCGGTGCCGGTGTTCGGTCATTTCTCGCTGATCGCCGATGCGGCCGGCGAGAAACTCTCGAAGCGGGCTGGCGCCTCCTCGATCGAGGACTTACGGGCCGACGGCGTCGAAGCGATGGCGATCTTGAGCCTGCTCGCCAAGCTCGGCACCTCCGATCCGATCGAGCTGCGCCCGGATCTCGCAACCCTGGTGGCCGAGTTCGACATCGCCAAATTCGGCCGCAACCGCCCCAAGCTCGACATGGCCGAGCTCGATCTGCTGAACGCCAAGCTGATGCACGCGCTGCCCTATGCGGCGGTATCGTCACGCCTGCCGGCGGGCGCCACCGAAGCCTTCTGGCTGGCGGTGCGCGCCAACCTCACCCGGGGCTCGGATGCCGGCGACTGGTGGCAGGTCGTGACCGGCCCGGTGACGCCGCTGATCGACGAGCCCGAGTTCATCGCCGCCGCCGCCGCACTGCTGCCGCCCGAGCCGTTCGACGCGACCACCTGGTCGAGCTGGACCGCCGCCGTCAAGGCCGCGACCGGCCGCAAGGGCAAGGACCTCTTCCTGCCCCTCCGCCACGCCCTGACCGGCCGCGGCCACGGCCCGGAACTGGCGACGTTGCTGCCGCTGATCGGCCGCGAGCGGGCGATGGCGCGTATGGGGGGCGGGGTCGCCTGAATACGGGGGTGGACTATTCGCCCGTGATTTCAGCCTTCGCGATCGACCGGATCTTCGCCACCCCGGAATGATTGGCGTAGGTCGGCCAGCTCGGCGCGTAGTCGTCGGCCTGGTTGCCCCAGCTCGACCAGCCGGGCTGGGGGCCGCGGGCGAAGAGTTCGAGATAGGGGCCAGGCGAACAGGCTTCGATCAGCGGATAGAGCTCGTCCGGCTTGCGGCTGTGCTCGCGCTTGCGGCTTTCGATGATGTTGACCTGGCTGCGGCCGGGCGCCAGGGTTCGGGCATTCTTGCCGCGCACGCCGAACAGGATCAGCTCGGTGACGTTGCGGAAGTAGAAGCCGACGCCGCGGCCGTCGGGGCCGCCATCCTTGCGGATCTTGCTCCAGACGATGTTCGATTTGTACTGGAAGCCCCAGGCCGCCATGACCTGCAGCCCCTCGGGAAGCAGCGCGTTGGGAACCCAGAGATAGAGATGCGCCGGTTCGACCGCGGCCTCGGCGACGGGGAGATCCATGATCCCGGCCAGATCCATGGTGCCGTAGCGGTTGAGGCGCTTGTGTTCGGGCGCCATCTTGCCGGTGCGGTTCTGGAACTGCCAGGGCGGGTCGGCGAGGATGGTGTGGAAGCGCGCGGCGCCGATGCGGGCGCGGAAATCCGCGATCGCCGCCTGATTGGGATCAGCCGGCATTGCGGGTCAGCGAGCGGACGACGCCATGCAAGGTGCGGACTTCCTGTTCGGTGAGCTTGGTGCGCTCGAAGATGTTGCGCAGGTTGCGCAGCATGTGGTGCTTCTTCTCGGGCGGGAAGAAGAAACTGGTCTTCTCCAGCTCGCCCTCGAGATGCTGGAAGAACTGCAGCAGATGACGGCGCTCGGCCCAGGGGCTCTGCGCCGGGATGAATTCTTCGGGCACCGCGCCCAGCAGCTGGCGCCGCCATTCCCAGCCCATCAGCAGCACCGCCTGGGCGAGGTTGAGCGACGTAAACGCCGGGTTGAGCGGGAAGATCACCGCGGCGTCGGCGAGCACGACCTCCTCATTGTTGAGGCCGGCGCGCTCGCGCCCGAACATCATGCCGGATTTCAGCTGGGCGAATCCTGCGGCGTGGAGCCGTTCGGCCGCAGTTTCCGGCGACAGCACCGGCTTGACCATGTCGCGCAACCGCGCCGTGGTGGCGTAGACGAGGCGAAGATCGGCGACCGCATCCTCGACGCGGTCGAACAGGGTGACGCCGTCGATCACGCTGTCGGCCCCTGCGGCATTGGCCCGCGCCGGCTCAGACGGCCAGCCGTCGCGCGGCTTGACCAGGCGCAGCTCCGTCAGCCCGCAATTCAGCATCGCCCGCGCCACCGCCCCGATATTCTCGCCGAGCTGCGGCTCGACCAGGATCACGGCCGGGGGCAGGGGGGCGGAGGTCGTCGCGTCGGTCGAGGTCATGCCGAAGGAACACAGCCGCCTGCCACCCCACAAGTCGTCATCCCCGCGCAGGCGGGGATCCACCGTGGGGCGACGCCGGGCATGGCAGGGGCATGGATCCCCGCCTGCGCGGG
>CAIUCF010000781.1 GCA_903897565.1 uncultured Rhodospirillales bacterium
GCCCTGGCGCGGTGAAGCCCTGAAGGGCAAACGCATCGGCATCTGGGGCGAGCAGGGCAACGGCGACATCATTCAGTTTTCGCCGTTGGTGCGGCGCCTGCTCGCGTTCGGCGCCGAGCGCGTCGTGCTCGAGGTTCCGGTACCGCTGGTCAGGCTGTTTCAGGAAAGCATCGCCGAGCCCGGGCTGGAGATCATCGCCCGCACCGACGACATGCATGTCTTCAAATCGCCGGAGCCCGTCGACTACATCCTGCCGATGATGAGCCTGCCGCGGCTGCTGAAGCTGCAGCCCGATCAGGTTCCGCTCGCGCGCAACTACATGAAGCCGCTGGCCGAGGATCGCGCCGTCTGGGCCAAGCGCTTCGCGGAGCTGCCCGGCCGTCGCGTCGGGTTGGTGTGGTCGGGCCGCGAGAACTTCGTCGGCAATGCCCGCCGTTTGATCCAGGTCGAAAAGCTCGCGCCGCTGTTCGAGGTTCCTGGCATTTCGTTCGTGTCGCTGCAGGTCGGGCCGCGCGCCGGCCAGGCCGGCGCGGCCGGCTTCCCGATCTTCGATGCGGCGCCCCTGCTCAATGATTTTGCCGATACCGCGGCGGCGCTCGCCGAACTCGATCTCGTCATCACCGTCGATACCGGCGTCGCCCATCTCTCCTCGGCGATGGGCCGGCCGACCTGGATCATGGTCCAGCATGTCCCCGATTGGCGGTGGTACCGCGAAGGCGAGGCCTGCCCCTGGTATCCGAGCGCCCGGCTGTTCCGGCAGATGATCCTCGGTGATTGGACGCCCGTGATCCACCAGGTCGTCCAGGAGCTGCGCGCCTCATGAGACGGCTCGCCGCGACACTCGCGGTTCTCATCGCATTGACCGCAAGCTGCGTCGGAACAGCTGCCGCGGCGACGGAAACCGCGAAACCGGACTACCAGCTCAAGGGTTTCCGCTCTGCCCATTTCGGCATGACCAAGGCCCAGGTGAAGGCGGCGATCCAGAAGGATTTCCGGATCAAGGCGGAGACGATCCAGGAATCGGTGATCGCCGAAGGCCGCACCCCGGTGCTGCTGATCCGCGTCGCCGCGTTGTTCTCACAAAGCGGGGTCGGTGAGGTCGCCTATCTGTTCGGCTATCATTCCAATAAGCTGGTCCAAGTTACGGTCTCGCTGTCGACCCAGACCGATCCGGAGCTGAATGCCGATCGCCTCGTCATCGACGGCAAGGTGCTGCAGAACTATTTGCTCGGCCTTGGTTATCCGGCGAAGAAGATGCTCGTCAACCAGCCCGCGGCGGTGGGCTTGGTGCTGTTCCAGGGCATCGACCCTCAGGGTCGGCTGACGTCGTTGCAGTTGCAAGGGCAGATGACGAAATCGCCGAGCGGCCAGATGGTCCTCAATCCACAGTTGCTTCGGTTGAACTATGTTTCCGACCCCGAGCACCCTGACATGATGAAATCGCTGGCCGGACAATTCTAGGCTCTGTGGTAGCATCGTGCGAATGTCATGCGTCTGCCGCAATCTTTCCACGTTTCTGGAATTAACTCACAAGGCTGCCGGGAGGCATGATATTTTCAGGGTTCTCCGGACGCTCAAGGACGCCATGACGGCATTTCGCCCTCGGGCGACAGTCCCGGTCCGGACGCGTATTCAGGATTTTATGGGACCATGCTTCCGTTAGATTTCGATGTCACCGATCTGGTGAAGGCGTATGGCTATATCGCCGTCGGCTGCATCGTCGGTCTTGAAAGCCTTGGGATTCCAATTCCTGGAGAATGGGCTCTGGTGGTGGCGGCGGCCTATGCCGGAACGACCCATGACCTGAATATCGAGATGATCGTGTTTGCCGCCAGCATGGGGGCGCTGTGCGGCGGCAGCGGCGGCTATTGGATCGGGCGGCACCTGGGCTTCCCGTTGCTGAAGCGCTATGGCCGCTACGTTTTGCTCGACCGGAGCCGCCTGAAGGTGGCGCAATACATGTTCCAGAACCATGGCGGCAAGGTGGTGTTCTTCGGCCGGTTCGTGGCACCGCTGCGCGCATTCGCGTCAGTGCTTGCCGGGGCCAACGGCATGGGCTGGCGGCACTTCTTCGTGGTCAACGCGCTTGGCGGCCTGGTCTGGGCGAGCTTTTTCGGCGCGATTGCCTATTCGCTCGGCCCCAAGGCCTATGACCTGATTACCAAGTTCGGCCTGCTCGCCCTGTTCGTCGGCGTCGTGGCCCTGATCGCCAGCCTGGTGTTCTTTCACCGCCACGAACGATTGCTGATCGAGAAGGTCGAGCGCATGTATCCGGGGGAACTCACCCTGCCGCCCGACAATTCGCCCGAACGCCTGAAGCGGCCCGCGCGCAGCGAGACCTGAGGGCGGTTTCCCGCCCTCAGGGTCGAGCCTCAGACGACCCGGAAGTTCTTGAACTGCCAGGGATCGTCGCGGTCGATATCCTCGGGGAAGAGGGTCTCGCGACCTTCGAGCGGCGTCCATTCGCTATAGGCGCCGACGACCGGGCCGAGATAGGGCCGGCAGATTTCGAGCACGCGATCGAAATCCATCTCGTCGGGCTCGGTGACGCCGCGCTGCGGGTTTTCGATCGCCCAGATCACGCCGGCCAGGACCGGAGAGGTCACCTGTAGGCTGGTGGCATTGTTGTAGGGTGCCAACTCGCGGGCCTCATCGATCGAAAGCTGCGAGCCGTACCAGTAGGCGCCCTTGGCGTGGCCCATCAGCAGCACGCCGAGTTCGTCGATGCCCTCGGTGACCTGATCGACAATCAGCCGCTTCTTGGGCTGCTGCACCCAGTTCTTGCCGGCGAATTCATGGATCGACAGCACGGCGTCGTCGCAGGGGTGATAGGCATAATGGCAGGTCGGCCGGTAGACGACCTTGCCGCGCTCGCGGACGGTGAAGTAATCCGCGATCGAGATCGACTCGCCATGGGTGATCAGGAAGCCGTGGAACGGTCCCTCGAGCGGGGTCCAGGTGCGCACCCGGGTGCTGGCGCCGGGTCGGCTGAGCCAGATCGCAGCCTGATCGCCGAATTCATGGTGATGGCCATCGGGCGGCAGGCCCTTTTCATGCGCGCCCCAGCCGAGTTCGGCGGGCTGGCAGCCTTCGCTGATGAAGCCGTCGATCGACCAGGTATTGACGAATTCTCCGACATGCTTCGGATTGAGTCCGGCGATCTGGGTGTCGCGCTCGGCGATATGGACGACCTTGACGCCGAGTTTGTGGGCCAGCGCGGCCCAGCCGGCACGATCACCGGGAATGGCAGTCGCGACGCCGGTATCGCGGGCGATATCGAGCAGCGCCTGCTTGACAAAGTGGGAGACGAGGCCGGGATTGGCGCCATGGGTGATGACGGCCGTCGGGCCATCCTCGCCGAGCCGGCGACGCAACGACAACGCGCTCTCGCGCAGCGCGTAGTTGGAGCGCTGCGATGGCGACAGGTCGGGGTCGGTATAGCCGCCGGGCCAGGGCTCGATACAGGTGTCGATATAGAGCGCACCGACCTCGTGGCAGAATTCGATCAGCGCCAGGCTCGAGACGTCGACGGAGAGATTGACCAGGATATCGCCCTTGCCGAGCAGCGGCCTCAAGGTCTCGAGGTAATTCTCGCGGGTCAGCGCCGTCTGCATGAAATGGACATGATGCAGTTCCGCCTCGTCATGGCCGCGGTCTTCCGCGGTGACGATGGTGATCTGGCCGGCCTTCATGTCGATATGGCGCAGGAACAGGGGCAGGACGCCCTGACCGATGCTGCCGAAACCCACCATGACCATGCGGCCACCGAACTTGACGTATTGCTTGTGCAACATCGACCCCCGAGAAAAAGCGCGTAATGTGGCTATGATGCCCTAAATCGCGCGGTTGTCCCCCGAGATTCTGTGAGAATCTCGCCGTGTTTCAGGAAATTTTCGTGACAGTGAGGCGCGGTGAGCCGGTCGGGCGCGGCGATGCCCGACCGGACCGCACGGCGTTCAGATGCAATAGGTCGCGAGCGGATCGAAGCCGTTGAAGCAGACCGAGGAATAGGTCGAAGTATAGGCGCCAGTCGACAGGATCTGCACCTTGTCGCCGATCTCGAGATCGAGCGGCAGGCGGTAATCGGTCTTCTCGTAGAGAATGTCGGCGCTGTCGCAGGTCGGACCGGCGAGCACGACGGAGGCCGAAGGACGGCCGTCATGCGGGGTACGAACGACATACTTGATCGCCTCGTCCATGGTTTCGGCCAGGCCCGAGAACTTGCCGACGTCGAGATAGACCCAGCGCTTCTGGTCCTCGTCACCCTTCGTCGAGATCAGGACGACTTCGCTCTGGATGATCCCGGCGTCGCCGACCATGGAGCGGCCAGGCTCGATGATGATGTCGGGCAGGGCATTGCCGAAATGGCGGGTGATCGCACCCATGACGGCAGCGGCATAGCGCTCGATCGGCTCGACGCCCTGTCGATAATGCGCCGGGAAACCGCCGCCGATATTGACCATGCGCAGGTTGACGTCTCGCTCGGCGAGGATCGAGAACATGCGCGCGGCGCGGCCGACCGCGGAATCCCACTGCGACAGGTCCGTCTGCTGTGAGCCGACATGGAAGGACACGCCATAGGGGTCGAGGCCGAATTGCTTGGCTTGGAGCAACAGATCCATCGCCATTTCCGGCGAGCAGCCGAACTTGCGCGACAGCGGCCACTCCGCACCGTCGCATTCCACCAGAATGCGGCAGAACACCTGGGCGTCGGGCGCGACCTTGGCGATCTTGATCAGCTCGGCCTCGCTGTCGAACGCGAACAGGCGGACGCCGGCCTGATAGGCGAACGCGATGTCGCGCTCTTTCTTGATCGTGTTGCCGAAGGAGATGCGCTCGGCCGACGCCCCGGCAGCAAGGCACATTTCGATCTCACCGCGGCTCGCGGTATCGAAGTTCGATCCCAACACGCATAGGCGATCGAGGATCGGCGCCGCGGGATTGGCCTTGACGGCGTAGAACACGCGGGCGAGCGGCAGGGCTTCGCGCAGGCTGCGGTAGCTCTCGGCGACGACGTCGAGATCGACGACCAGGCAGGGAGTGGCGGGCTGGGCCTCTTCGAGGAAGCGGACGATCTTGTCGGTCATGGCACGAATCCTATCGCCGTCCCGATTGGCGGGGCGGGGAGCAAATAACGAAACGGTGATCGAGCGCCTGACGAATCAGGCGACCGCGATCGGAGAAGTCTGGAAGGTTAGAAAGTCGAGAAGCTCAGAGCGAACTTCGGGCACTCGAGGGCACCCGGAAGCTGTGGTGGCGCTCAGTGAGGAGCCAGGACCCATCGGCCCCAAAAAAGGTTGCAACCATATCGATCCCCATCGGGACCGGTCCACAAGACCGGTTCTGCCAAAAGAGACGCGTTACGTCGTTGCATAACCACCAAGGGCCATAGACACGTGCGATGCGTCGGACGGCTGTGTAATTAAGGATTATCTTCCGCGATGCAAGGGGTTTTTGCCCTACGTCGCGGAAAAATTCGGCGGGTGTCGTCGCAGCGTCACAAGCATGACCGCAAGCCGTTTTCTGCGCGTCAAAAC
>CAIUCF010000782.1 GCA_903897565.1 uncultured Rhodospirillales bacterium
CCGCCACGCATTTCCATGGCGATCTAGGCCGTGACTTCCGTCGAGGCGCTACCGACGCTGCAGCCCGCACCGCCGATCGCTCTTCCCCGTCGGGGAGGGTTGGGCGATGATGCCCTCAACGAGAGCCGAAAAAGGCATCCGTCGGGGGGACATCACATGAAGAAGTTTTTTGGCGGCGGTCATTTTTACGAAGGCGCGCGCTGGCATGACGGCCATTGGTGGGTCTCGGATTTCTACGCGAAACAGGTGCTGAAGATCGCCCCGGACGGCCGGGCGGAGGTCGCAGCAACACTGGAAAATCAGCCTTCGGGGCTCGGCTGGCTGCCGAATGGCGATCTGCTGATCGTGTCGATGGAGGACCGCCGCCTGCTGCGCCGGCGCGCCGATGGCTCGCTGGTCGTGCATGCCGACCTCAGCGGACTCGCCGGAGCCTGGCTCAACGACATGGTCGTCGACAGCAAGGGCCGCGCCTATGTCGGCAATTTCGGCTTCGACCTGTTCAGCGATGATCCGCCGCGCCAGGCCAGGCTGGTGCAGGTCGACCCGGACGGCAGCGCCCGGATCGCCTCGGGCGAGCTGATGTTCCCCAACGGCTCCGTCATCACCGGCGACGGCAAGACCTTGATCGTCGCAGAGAGCTTCGGCAATCGGATGACGGCCTTCACGATCGCCGAGGACGGCAGCCTCTCGGACCAGCGGATCTGGGCGCAATTCGGACCGCCGCCCTCCTGGGCGAGCCTCCACGATATGATCAAGGTCGATTTCGCCCCGGACGGCAGCGCTATCGACCGCGAGGATTGCGTCTGGGTAGCCGACGCCGTCAATAATCGGGTGTGCCGGGTCCGCGCCGGCGGGGAAATCCTGCAGGAGGTCAAGGGCCCGGAGAATTTCGGCACCTATGCCTGCGCGCTGGGCGGTCCGGACGGCCGCAGCCTCCTGATCTGCGCGGCCCCGGATTTCGACCGGGATCGCCGCCGCGCGAAGCCGGAGGCCGTGCTGATGATGGAAACGGTCGCGGTGCCGATCGCCGGATGAGTGTTCCCGCTTCGCGAAACGGGTGGACACGGCTAATAGGACTAGACGAACCAAGCGGTGCTGCACCCGCTGCACCTGCATTCACGGAGTTTCCACACTATGGCAGACGATTTCGAGACCCTGCAGCCCGGCCTGCGCTACCGCGACGACGTGGTCGGTGACGGCGCCCAGCCGGCACAGGGCCAGAAGGTTACCGTCCACTACACCGGCTGGCTGGATAATGACGGCGCCCAGGGCAAGAAGTTCGACAGCTCGCGCGATCGCGGCTCGCCGTTCAAGTTCACGCTCGGGGTGCAGCAGGTGATCTCCGGCTGGGATATCGGTGTCGCAACCATGCGCGTCGGCGGCCGGCGCACCTTGCTGCTCTCGCCCGAGCATGGCTACGGCGCCCGCGGCGCCGGCGGCGCCATTCCCCCGAATGCCACGCTGATTTTCGACGTCGAGCTGCTCGGCGTCGGCTGACGACCAGGAGATCGGCAGGGGGATTGCGTTCGGCGCCCCCTGCTAATCGCCCGGGTGCAGCCCCGGCGCCTCCCGGCCGGTCCGGGCGACATATTCGGTGTAGCCGCCGCCGTATTGATGCACGCCCTCGGGCGTCACCTCCAACACGCGATTCGACAGCGCCGCCAGGAAGTGGCGGTCATGCGACACGAACAGCATGGTGCCCTCGAATTCCGCCAGCGCCGCGACCAGCATCTCCTTGGTCGCCATGTCGAGATGGTTGGTCGGCTCGTCGAGCACCAGGAAGTTCGGCGGGTCGAACAGCATCTTGGCCATGACCAGACGCGCCTTCTCGCCGCCAGACAGCACCCGACAGGGCTTCTCGACATCGTCGCCGGAGAAGCCGAAGCAGCCCGCCAGCGAGCGCAGCGGCCCCTGTCCGGCCTGCGGGAACGACTTGTCGAGCGACTCGAAGACGGTATCGTCGCCGTCGAGCAAATCCATGGAGTGCTGGGCGAAGTAGCCCATGCGGACATTGGCGCCGACGGTCACCGTGCCGTGGTCCGGCCCGGTCGCGCCGGCAACCAGCTTCAGCAAGGTCGATTTCCCCGTACCATTGGCGCCGAGCACGCACCAGCGTTCCTTGCGGCGCACCTGGAAATCGAGCCCGGCATAGATCGGCTGGCTGCCATAGCCCTTGTGAACGTTCTTGAAGTTCGCCACGTCCTCGCCCGAGCGCGGCGGGGCGCGGAAATCGAACTGCACGGACTGACGCCGCCGCGGCGGCTCCACCCGTTCGATCTTGTCGAGCTTCTTCACCCGGCTCTGAACCTGGGCGGCGTGCGAGGCCCGCGCCTTGAAGCGCTCGATGAACTTGATCTCCTTGGCGAGCATCGCCTGCTGACGCTCGAACTGCGCCTGGCGCTGTCTTTCCCCCAGAGCACGCTGTTGCTCGTAGAAATCGTAGTTGCCGGAATAGGTCGTGAGCGAGCCACCATCGATCTCGACGACCTTGTTGATGATGCGATTCATGAACTCGCGGTCATGCGAGGTCATCAGCAGCGCACCGTCATAGCTCTTGAGGAAAGCCTCCAGCCAGATCAGGCTCTCGAGATCGAGATGGTTGCTCGGCTCGTCGAGCAGCATGCCGTCGGGCCGCATCAGCAGGATGCGGGCGAGCGCCACGCGCATCTTCCAGCCGCCCGACAGCAGGCCGACATCGCTGTCCATGCGTTCCTGGCTGAAGCTCAGGCCCGCGAGCACCTCGCGCGCCCGCGCATCCAGCGCGTAGCCGTCCAGCTCCTCGAAGCGCCCCTGCACCTCGCCGTAGCGCTCGATGATGGCGTCCATATCGTCGGCCTGGTCGGGATCGACCATCGCCGCCTCGAGCGTGGCCATTTCGGTCGCCAGCGCGCTCACCGGCCCGATCCCGTCCATCACCGCCGCGACCGCGCTCTGGCCCGACATTTCCCCGACATCCTGGCTGAAATAGCCGATCGTCATCCCGGGATCGATGCCGACATGGCCGTCATCGGGCCGATCTTCGCCCGCGATCATCCGGAACAGCGTCGTCTTGCCGGCGCCGTTGGGCCCGACGAGTCCGACCTTCTCCCCCTTCTGCACGCCCATCGACGCGTCGATGAACAGGATCTGGTGGCCATTCTGCTTGCTGATGTTGTCGAGGCGGATCATGAGGTCTTTGTCGGCTGCGATCGGGGAACGAAAGCCGCCATGCGGGCTCTCGACCGCCTTATTGCACAATCTTGCCGACCGAGGGAACTCCCGTCAGGCGCCACGGCGAACAGGTCGCGGACCGCTCCGTGGAGAATAGCCGCGGCTGTTACCGCTGTTCCCGTCGCGCGCGGAGTTCTTCGAGCAGCTCGGCCCGGTGCTCGTCGAGCGCCGGCGCGGGACGGCGGATCGCGCCCGGCGTCGCGCTGAAGCGGGGCACGACGCAATGCATGGGCAGGCTCCCGACCTCGTCATCCGCCATCTCGACGACCGAGCCGCGGGCGATGACATGCGGGTCCATCGCGACCTCCGAGGCATCGTAGATCGGTCCCGCCGTGATCTGCTCCGCTTCGAAGAACTCGAGGTTGGCGGCGAGAGTTCGTGCCCCGATGAAATCGCCGATGATGGCGTCGAGCGCCTCGACATTTTCGACGCGCTTTTGGTTTGTTGCAAACCGTGGGTCGTCGCACATGTCGGGTCGGCCGATCGCGCGCATGAGGCGCTGAGCCATGTCCGGGGTCGAGGCCGAGAGCGCCACGAATTTCTGGTCGCTGGTCTCGTAGATGTTGCGGGGCGCCGTCAGCGGCGTGCGATTGCCGGTGCGGCCCGGAACCTTCCCCGTCACGCGGTAGACCGCCTGGTCGGCGCCGAGCACCGAGAGGATCGGCTCCAGCAGCGAGAGGTCGATTTCCTGTCCCTTGCCGCCGCGCACCTCGACCTCGCGGAGCGCGACCAGCGCCGCCGAGGCGCCGTAGAGGCCGGCGATCGAATCCGCCAGACCGAGATTGGGCAGCAGCGGCGGCCGGTCGGGAAAGCCGTTCTTGTGCGCGAAGCCGGAGAACGCCTCGACCAAGGTGCCGAAGCCCGGCTTGTTGCGATCAGGGCCGGTCTGCCCCCAGCCGCTGATCCGGATGACGACCAGCCCGGGCTGAATTTCGTGGAGCTGCGGCAGGCTGAAGCCCAGGCGGTCGAGCACGCCGGGCCGGAAATTCTCGACCAGCATGTCCGCCGAGGCCACCAGCTCCCGAAAGATCTCCCGATCGGGCTCAGACTTGAGATCGATCACGATGCTCCGCTTGTTGCGGGCATAGACCTTCCATTGCACGGCGACGCCGTCGAGCTGCCACGCCCGCAGCGCGTCGCCTTCCGGCGGCTCGATCTTGATGACGTCAGCCCCCATATCGGCGAGGACATGCGTCAGCAGATTGCCCGCGACCAGCCGCGACAGGTCGAGAACCCGAACCCCGTCGAGAGGGCATTTGTCATTCGCCGCGTACGCCTGAGGCATGGTGCTGGTCTCCCAATCGTCGAAAACCGATATGCTTGTATCGTGCTGAACCAGGCAAGCCGCGTTCGCTCGTCTTCATCGAATATCGCGTGAAATTTGGACAGCAGGTCGCGCGTAGCCAAGGCCGGTTCGCCGTGCCGTTCGGCGCTGTCCTCAGATATCCGGGGAGTAGTGGGCGCATCTTTTCTATGTCTATGATCGACGCTGCCCACAAGAACGGCAGCCGCGCCGACGGCGAGAGCGAACCGTCCACCACACAGAAAGTGAGCCAGCATGTCCCATTCGCTATCAGGCAAGGTCGCGATCGTTACCGGCGGTGCGTCGGGCATCGGCGCCGCCTGCGTGCGCCAGCTCTGCGAACTCGGCGCCGCCGTGATCATCGCCGATCGCAACATCGAACCCGCCGCCGCGCTGGCCGCAGCCTTTCCCGAGACGACAGCGGCGATCGCGACCGACGTGGCCGATGAAGCGAGCTGCCGCCGGATGGTCGATTTCGCCGTCAGCCGCTTCGGCCGCCTCGACATCGCCGTCAACAACGCCGGCGTCGGCGTGCCGGTGCGCGCCCGGATCGCCGAGGTCACGCTCGAGTCCTGGCGTTTGATCACGAGCATCAATCTTGACGGTGTGTTTCTGTCGATGAAGGCGGAGATCCCGGCGATGATCGGGAGCGGCGGCGCGATCATCAATATCTCCTCGGTGATGGGGGTCGTCGCGACACTCGGAGCAAGCCCCTATGTCGCCGCCAAGCACGGTGTCGTCGGGCTGACCAAGGCTGCGGCCGTCGATTACGCAGCCGAGGGCATCCGCGTGAACGCGGTAGGCCCGGGATATGTCGACACGCCGCTACTTTCCACCCACTCGCGCGACCAACGCGCGGCGATCGAGGCGCGTCACCCGCTTGGTCGTCTGGCGACACCCGAGGAGATTGCAGCCGTCGTCGGCTTCCTCGCGTCACCTGCAGCGTCCTTCGTCACCGGCGCCTACTACACCGTGGATGGCGGCTACACGGCGCTGTGAGCAAAGAAGACGCGGACCTGGAACGGATAGCTGACCCTCGCATTGTCCGACGAGTAGTCCGGCAATGACGGGGCCCGATTAGCCGGAGTTCGCTCCCAGCGCCGCGAGCGCTTCCTCGGCGGCCCTCACGCCACTCTCGTAGGCGCCGTGGGCCGTCGAGAAATCCGAGCGATGGGTCGCCTCGCCGGCGAAGAATAGCCGGTCGTCGAAGGGTCGCGCCAACACCGCGCGGGCACCGGCATGACCCGGCAAGGCGTGGCTATAGGCGCCGCCGATCATCGCGCTGCCCGCCCAGTCGGATGCCGCGAGCGGCCGCAAACAGCCGCGGACGCTCGAGCCATAGAGCTGGACGAGCTGGTCGATGGCCCGCGCGAAGGCGAGATCCTGCCCATCTCTCGCGAGGGCCCGCGCCCCGGCGCCGCCGAAGAAGCACTCGATCACCGGGCGGCCGAAGGGGCGGATGTAATAGCTGCCGGTCGCCGCGTCCTCGGGATCGCCGAGGACATGGCTCTCGGGCGCGAAGGGGCTGGCGCCGGTAATTTCGAGAAACAG
>CAIUCF010000783.1 GCA_903897565.1 uncultured Rhodospirillales bacterium
CGTCGGAGCGTGGATCAGAACGCCTGATAGATGATGTCGGCGTTTACCTTCTGGGTAAGAACCGCGTTGGCGATACAACCGAACACCAAAGCCCCGACGGCGGCGGCCCGCAGGTAAGGCGCATAAGCCGCCGCGAGCGCCGGTCCGGCGATCCCCCTGACCCGCTCGACTCCACCTTCCCAAAGATTGAGGGCGACGGTCGCGAGCACCAGGAGTTCGGCGAAGCTGAAGATCATCCCGGGAATGCCGAGGGCGCCGACGATCCGGGTCGCGGTCTCGCCATTCGCCCAGAAGCAGATCATGCAGAACGAGTACCATGTGTATGTCAGTCCTCGCGCGACGAACTTGTAGTACCGATTGGCCGCGACGATCTTGTACTGCTTCTTGCCCAGCGCCTTCTGCATATAGGTCTGGTGCAATTTGTTGATCGAGACCCCGAGCGCCAGCAGCAGGCCATAAATCGCGAAGACGATCGTCGAGCCGTGCCAGATACCGATGAGAAAGAACGTTACGAAATATGCCAAGGTTCCGAGATAGGGATCGAACGATCTCGGCATATTCGCCTTCATCAAACTCATCAGAAACGGGGTATAGACATAGTCCTTCAGCCAGTTCGACAAGGTCATGTGCCAGCGCGACCAGAATTCGATGAAACTAAACGACGAGAACGGCGCATCGAAGTTTTCGGGATATTTCTTACCGAACAGATAGCCGATGCCGATCACGATGTCGGAGTATCCCGAGAAATTGAAGTAAAGGTAGATGGGATAGGCACCGAACGAGGCGAGCGATTCCCAGACCCGAGCCACGGTATCTCCGTCCGCCGTCACCTGCCCCGTCGCTCGCGTCTGAATCCCCGAAAGCAGTGACGACAGCACGAGGACCTTGAAGAACCCGATCGTGATCCGTTCAACCGCTTGGCCGAGATCGGCGAGCCCGACCGGCGTCGGCGGTTTCGAGAACTCCTGGTAGCGATCGATCGGTCCGGCGATCATCGTCGGGAAATTCATCGCGAAATTGAAGAACTTGATCGGCCCGATGGCGGCGATGCCCGGCTCGGTCCGCGCATCGATGATCATGCCCATGATGCGAAAGAACGCGTAGGACAGGCCGATGGCGAGATAGGGAAACGGCAGAAAGCCGACGAAGGACAGGAACCAGTATTTCTTGAGCCAGCAGAACAGCGCGAGCGTCGTGAGCACGACCGCTGCCGTGACGCCTTGCCCTTTGAAGAACTGCGCCGAGCGCACGCCGAGATAGCCGAAGCCGAGGAAGCAGGCGAAGGGCAGCAACGCCTTGGGGGCGGTCGTGAAGCTGGCGACGAACAGCAGATTGGCGCCGCAAAACAGAAGGCCCCGCCAGACCTTGTTCGACCACACCGCATGGAGCGACGCGACCAGAATGGCGAAGGCGACGAAGGTCAGCGAGGATGCCGTCACGGATGGTCCTTATGATCGACGGGAGATGGTGATGAGACCGGAGGCGAGGCTCACGCCGCCTCAGCCCGGCTCACCGTCATGGGGATCAAGACGTCCAGCTCGGTGGAGGTCGGGAGTTCCCAGACGGTCTCGCCGGTCCCCGTCTCCTCGAGCAGCGCGAACCCGAGCTTCTGGTAATGGTCGCGGACCATGCCATTGCGCTCGGTCGGCAGGTATCGCCCGATCAGCCGCTTCGCGCCGCGCGCCCGCGCCGCCTCCAGGAGCTCGCGCAGCACCGCGAACTCGACGCGGCGGCCGAGAACGCGGCAGCTCATGAGCCAGGTATCGATTTCCCAGTCCTCGCCCGCGGCGCGGCAGATGACCACCGAAATCATGCCGTTGTCGTCGAAGCGGTCGCGCAGTCTGACCTGCAGCGTGAAGGCATCGCCGTCGGCTTCGATCTCCGCTACCGCCGCCTCGGTGTAGCGCCGCGTCGTCAGGTTATACTGGTTCGACTTGTTGATGAGCTGCGCGATCCGGCTGCGCCCCACCGGCGTGAACGGCAGAAAGGTGATCTCCATCTCCAGCGAGGCGAGATATTCCTCGATATTGCCGACCTGCTTCTGCAACTCGACCCGTTTGAAATTATCCTTGTAGAAATCGGCCCGCTTGCGGTCTTCCGCCGAGAAGGTCAGGGCTTCGTAATAGCCGCCGGCCATGACCGCGCGGAAATACAGCGCCGGATCGTCGGGGAGTTCGGGGACGGCGACGACCGGGATGCTCTGGCGAACGAAGTTGCGCTCGAACGGGTTGTCGTCGACGAACACGATCGCATCGAGGCCGAGGTTGAGCTCCTGAGCGATCGCCGCGATATTGGTCGCCTTGTCGTTCCAATTCGCCTGGAACACCGCAATATGCTCCTCGCGCAACAGCATATCGGGATGGTCGCGGAACGGCGTCCGCGCCACCGCATCGTCGTTCTTCGACGACACCGCCAGGACCGTGCCCCGCGCCCGCAGGGCCAGAGCGCCCGCCTGCAGCGCGAGATGGGCCTCGCCGGTCGCGTCGCCCTGACCGATCACGATGCCGTTGATGCCGTCATCGCCGATCACGCCCGACCACACCGTGTTGTCGAGGTCGAGGACCAGGACCCGCCGGCTCTTGCCGCGCAAGGCGCCGAGGATGCGACCGACATTTTCGGCATAGAGCGGCACCGTCGCCAGCGCAAACGGCAGCTTCGCGAGGTTCCATTGGGTCGGATCGTGCCAGTTGGCGAGGCCGATGGTCTCGGCGATGCCGGCAACGTCGAGCAGGGCGTCACCCTGATCGATCTGCTCGGCAAGCCCACGGTTGAAGGCCTCGGTCAGGCGGATCCAGGTTCCGGGAATGAGCCGATCGGCATTGCCGAACAGGGTCTCCGGCGGCCGGGCCAGGGTCTGGACGATACAGACCGCACCGCTATTCCGACGAATCGCGGTGCGAATCGTGGCGATATAATCGAGCGCGGCATCGACCTGGGCCTGCGCACCCTCGGCATCGCCGATGATCGCCGGGTCGAGCGGCAGGCCGCGATAATCGACAGCGACGAGCACGGCATCACAACGCGCCACGTTGATGGCGGAGGCCGGGTCAAGCGC
>CAIUCF010000784.1 GCA_903897565.1 uncultured Rhodospirillales bacterium
CAATGCCAGCTTCATCAAGCAGTGGCATACCTTCACCGGCGATCCGAAGGCCGTCACCAACGATCCGATGGAAGCCACATATACCGGCTTCACCATGTGGACGCAGGCCGTCAAGAAGGCCGGGACCACCGATGTCGACAAGGTCCGCGAAGCCCTCTACGGCCAGACCGCGATGGCGCCCTCGGGTTATCTCGAGACCATGCTCAAGGATCATCACCTCTCCAAGCCGGTCATGATCGGCGAGATCAAGGCGAACGGCCAGTTCGGCATCGTCTACAAGACGCCGAAGACGGTCGACGGCGATCCCTGGAGCCCCTTCATCCCGAAGCAGTAAGCACTTTGATATGACCGGCGGGGCGGGACTTCTGCCGCGCCGGTCACTACCCACCACTGAATTCTCATCGCATTCGTCCAACGTCACCGAGAAGGGGATGGCATGAAACGGCGCCGCTTGCTGTCCGCGTTGCTGGCCGTCGTGCTGGCCGCCCTGTCGGGGATTGGCTCGGCCCGCGCCGACACTTTGTCGGCCGATCTCCAGCTGCTCGCCTCGGGTGACTACGACAAGGTGTCCCAAGGCATCACCGATCTCGGCAATTCCGGTGATGCCCGCGCGCCGGCGATCCTGCAGGCCCTCAACGACGATGTGCTGCTGACCACGCCCGACGGCAAGATGCTGATCCAGAAGGGCGCGGCCGACAGCCCGAGTTATATCGATGCGTTGACCGCGACCCCGGTGACATTGCCCGATGACGTCCAGCCCAGCGATATCGTCATCAACAACGCCCAGCGCGACCTGATCGCCAGCGTCATGAGCCGGCTCACCCTCGGCAGCCCGGATCCCAAAATCCGCCTCAAGGCGACCAACGAAATTCTCAACCAGCCCGACGCCAGCACCGCGCCGTCGCTGGTCGCCGCGCTCTCCCACGAGACGGTGCCGGCGATCGCACGACGGATGCAGCTGGCACTGGCCGCTGCGCAGCTCAAAGGCGTCGACCAGACGACCCGACTGGCCGCGATCGACGTATTGGCGACGGCGTCGGAAACCAATATCCACCAGCTGCTCGGCAGCGTCGCCGATAGCGATCCCGATCCGGTGGTCAAGGCCGCGGCCGCCGCGGCTCTGGTCAAGATCGACCGCTTCCTGAAATTCGTCCAGGTTGGGGTCAATTTGTTCGAAGGCCTGAGCCTGTCGTCGATCCTGCTGCTCGCCGCGATCGGGCTATCGGTGACCTTCGGAGTCATGGGCGTCATCAACATGGCCCATGGCGAGATGATCATGCTCGGCGCCTACACGACCTATGTCGTGCAGCAGCTGTTCCTGTCGCTGCTGCCGCCGGGCCTGATGGACTGGTACCTGCCGGTCGCGATCCCCGCTGCCTTCCTGATCGCCGGCGGCGTCGGCGTGTTCCTGGAGCGCACGATCATCCGCTTTCTCTACGGCCGTCCGCTCGACACCCTGCTGGCGACCTGGGGCGTCAGCCTGATGCTGCAGCAGGGCGTGCGCCTGATCTTCGGCGCCCCCAACAAGGCGGTTGCCAATCCGAGCTGGATGACCGGCGGTTTCGACATCGCCGGTGGCTACACCATCACCTGGAACCGGCTGGTGATCATCGGCTTCTGCGGCGTGGTGCTCGGCGTGCTGGCGCTGGTGATGCGCTATACCAGCTTCGGCCTGCATATGCGGGCGGTGACGCAGAACCGCAAGATGGCGGCCTGCATGGGGATTCCGACCGACCGCGTCGACGCGCTGACCTTCGGCCTCGGTTCCGGCATCGCCGGGATCGCCGGGGTCGCACTCAGCCAGATCGGCAATGTCAGCCCCAATCTCGGCACCATCTACATCGTCGACAGCTTCATGGTGGTGGTGTTCGGCGGCGTCGGCTCCCTGGTCGGCACCTTGGCCGGCTCGCTCGGCCTCGGCATCCTCAACAAGGTGCTGGAGCCCTTCGTCGGCTCGGTGCTGGGCAAGATCCTGGTCCTGGTGGGGATCATCATCTTCATCCAGTACCGCCCGCGGGGCCTATTCGCCCTCAAGGGGCGGTCGGTGGAGGCGTGATGATGAGCCCGGTCTTGGCCATTACTCAGGTCGTCATCCCGGCGAAAGCCGGGATCCATGGTCGCCGCGGTCCCGGTCTCGCCCCACGATGGATTCCGGCTTTCGCCGGAATGACGAATAGGGTTGCGACGGCGTTGCGCGCAGGAGTCCTGAGATGACCCGTCCCGCACTGCTCGATTCCAAGGGCTGGCTCAACTTCCTCGCGGCCGGCGCGATCCTGCTCGTCCTGATCCCGGCGCTCGCCAGCCTGACGCCGGCGGGCTCCGCCTTGCATCTCTCGCCCTATGTCATCGGCTTGCTCGGCAAGTATCTGTGCTACGCCATCGCCGCGCTCGCGCTCGATCTGCTGTGGGGTTATTGCGGCATCCTCAGCCTTGGCCAGGGCGCGTTCTTCGCGCTCGGCGGCTATTGCATGGGCATGTACCTGATGCGCGAGATCGGCGCGCGCGGGGTCTACGGCAATCCCAACCTGCCCGATTTCATGGTGTTCCTGAACTGGAGCAAGCTGCCGGTCACGTGGTGGGGGTTCAACCATTTCGCCTTCGCCATGATCATGGTGATGCTGGTGCCGGCGCTGCTCGCCGCCATATTCGGCTGGTTCGCCTTCCGCTCGCGGGTCACCGGGGTCTATCTCTCGATCATCACCCAGGCGCTGACCTATGCGCTGATGCTCGCCTTCTTCCTCAACGATCTCGGCTTCGGCGGCAATAACGGCCTGACCGATTTCAAGGATATCGTCGGCTTCGACGTTGCGATGCCGGGGACCAAGATCGGCCTCTATATGGTGACCGTCCTGGTGCTCGGCGGCACCTATCTGCTGTGCAAGTATATCGTCGGCTCGCGGCTCGGCCGGGTGTTGACGGCGATCCGCGACGGCGAATCCCGGGTCCGCTTCCTCGGCTACGACACCATCAAGGTGAAGCTGTTCGTGTTAGTGCTCTCGGCGGTGTTGAGCGGCATCGCCGGCGCGCTCTACGTGCCCCAGGTCGGCATCATCAACCCGAGCGAATTCTCGCCGGCCAACTCGATCGAGATGGTGGTCTGGGTCGCGGTCGGCGGTCGCGGAACCCTGGTCGGCGCGATCATCGGCGCGCTGGTCGTCAACATGGGCAAGACCTGGCTCACCGCGGCCGCGCCCGATCTCTGGCTGTTCGCGCTCGGCGCCGTGTTCGTGCTGGTGCCGACCCTGATGCCCAAGGGCGTGCTCGGCCTCGCCGCGCAGATCTGGGGCATGAAGCGCAAGGCACCGCCGGCAACGCCGGCGGAGGTGGCGCCATGACGACTGCGAACCCGCTCGCGGTGTCCTCGGCGCTGCTCTATCTCGACGACATCACCGTCAGCTTCGACGGCTTCCGCGCCCTCAACGCGCTGTCGCTGGTGATCGAGCCCGGCGAGATGCGCACGATCATCGGCCCGAACGGGGCCGGCAAGACGACGATGATGGACGTCATCACCGGCAAGACCCGGCCCGACAAGGGCACGGCGCTGTTCGACGGCGTCAACAACCTGACCAGGCTCGACGAGGCGACGATCGCCAATCTCGGCATCGGCCGCAAATTCCAGAAGCCGACGGTGTTCGAGAATCTGACGGTGCTGGAAAACCTCGAACTGGCGCTGAAAGATGATCGCAGCCTATTCCACACCCTGTTCAACCGCCTGACCCCGAGCCAGCGCGAGCGCATCGACGAGATCCTGGAGGAGGTCGGCCTGACGGCCCGGCTGCATGATCTCGGCGGCGATCTCAGCCATGGCCAGAAGCAGTGGCTGGAGATCGGCATGCTGCTGGTCCA
>CAIUCF010000785.1 GCA_903897565.1 uncultured Rhodospirillales bacterium
GATGCCCCGATCATCGCGGCAGACCAGATCTCCGGTCTGCGCCTCTGCCTCGGCGCTGCCCCGACGCTCGAGATCCTGGAGCGCGGTCTGCGGATCGTCGCGCAGGCGCTGGACTCGGAGGTCGACAGCCGGGCCAGCCGGATCATCTGAGGCTCGCTCCGGCGTTGCCGGCGATCCTGCTCTGCGGGAACGTCGTTGACGCTTCCCGCCCCGGTCGGTACATATCGCGGGTCATGAACGCATCGATCAACCTGCGCACGCGCATCGTACGAATTACGCTCCCGATCCTTTAGCAGGGTCGGGCTTCGCCGTGCGTTGTCGTTTGTTTCGGGGTTGAGTGCCATGTCCGTTCAGTCACAAGTTTCCTCAGAGTCTTCCGTCGCCTGTTTTGCCGTGCGCGCGGTCGCCGATCCGGGCGTGTTGTCGCGGGTCGTCGAGTTGTTCGCCAAGCGCGGGCTCGTGCCCACGAGCGTCCACGCCCGCCTGACCGGCGCAACCGAGGACGCCTCCCTGCTGATCGACGTCCAGATCGACGGGCTCGATCTCGATACCGCCGAGCGGATCGCCGACGCGCTGCGCCAGATCGTGGCCGTCGAGCGGGTCCTGACCGCGCGCAAGCGTCTCGCCCGCGCCGCCTGAGAAAGCCTGCTGCCATGACCCGCGTCTATCTCTACGACACCACCTTGAGTGATGGCGCCCAAACCTATGGCGTCGATTTCACCCTGGCCGACAAGCGGGCGATCGCGCTCGCGTTGGACGACCTCGGCATCGACATGATCGAGGCCGGCTGGCCTGGCGCCAACCCCACCGACACTGCGCTGTTCGACGATCTGCCCGCCCTGCGCCATGCCCGCTTCTCGGCCTTCGGTATGACGCGGCGCAGCGGACGTTCCGCCTCCAACGATCCCGGCCTCAATAAGGTCCTCCAGGCCGGCGTCGGCGCGGTCTGTCTGGTCGGCAAGACCTGGGATTTCCATGTCACTAAAGCGCTCGAAATCTCACTCAGCGAGAACGTCGCGATCATCCGCGATTCGATCAGCCACGCCCGCACCGCGGTTTCCGAGGTGCTGTTCGACGCCGAGCATTTCTTCGACGGCTACAAGGCCAACCCGGCATTCGCGCTGGAATGCGTCAAGGCCGCGGCAGAGGCCGGGGCGCACTGGATCGTGCTGTGCGATACCAATGGCGGGACCCTGCCCGACGAGATCGAGCGTATCGTCGCCGCGGTCGCGGCAGTGATCCCCGGCGATCGCCTCGGCATCCATTGTCATGACGATACCGGCAATGCCGTCGCCAACTCCCTGGCCGCGGTCCGCGCCGGCGCGCGGCAAATCCAGGGCACGCTCAATGGTCTCGGCGAGCGTTGCGGCAATGCCAATCTCATCACCCTGATCCCGACCCTGTTGCTGAAGATGGGCTACGAGCTCGGCGTGACCGAGGCCGCGCTGGCCAAGCTCACCCGGACCTCGCGGCTGCTGGATGAGCGGCTGGGCCGCCCGGCCAATACCCGCGCACCCTATGTCGGCGATTCCGCCTTTGCCCATAAGGGCGGGCTGCATGTCTCGGCCGTGGCCAAGGATGCGCGGTCCTACGAGCATATCGACCCGGCGGCGGTCGGCAATGTCCGCCATATCGTGGTTTCCGATCAGGCGGGTCGCGCCAATATCCTGGCGCGGCTCGGCGAACTGGGCATGGCGGTCGACCACAAGGATCCGCGCATCAGCGATCTCGGCGACCTGGTCAAGGCGCGGGAATCGGCCGGCTACGCCTATGAAGGCGCCGGCGCCAGCTTCGAACTGCTCGCGCGCCGACTTCTCAATATCGGCGCGCCGCGGCCGTTCTTCCGCCTGGTGAGCTACAAGGTCGTCGACGAGCGCCACGAGATGGTCGACGGCGATATCGAGACCCTGGCCGAGGCGACCATCGAGATCGAGGTCGAGGGCGAGCCGCTGATGGTGGTGGCCCAGGGCAATGGCCCGGTCGACGCACTCGACGCCGCCCTGCGTCAGGCGCTGGAGCCGGTCTATCCCTTGCTTCAGGGCGTCCAGCTCAGCGATTACAAGGTCCGCATCCTGACGCCCGAGGAGGGCACCAAGGCGCTGACCCGGGTGTTGATCGAGAGCAAGGACAGTGACGGCCTGCGCTGGTCGACGGTCGGCGTCGCGCCGAACGTGATCGACGCCTCCTATCTTGCCCTGCAGGACAGCCTGATCTACCGCCTCATGCGCGGCTGATCACGACGCGGTCGAGCCTACGCGACCGCGTCGATCTCGGCGGCGCGGATCTTTCCGGCTGCGCGGCTGTGATCCTGGCCGAGCACTGAATACACCGCCGGCAGCACGAACAGGGTGAACAACGTCCCGACAGCCATGCCGGCGACGACGACGATGCCGATCGAGAAGCGGCTCGACGCGCCGGCGCCTGAGGCGATGAGCAGCGGGAACAACCCGCCGACCATGGCCGCGGTGGTCATCAGGATCGGCCGCAGGCGGATCTTCGCCGCCTTCTGGATCGCCGCGAGCCGGTCGAGCCCTTCCGCGATCTGCAGATCGCGGGCGAAGGTCACCATGAGAATCCCGTGCTTCGAGATCAGTCCGATCAGGGTCACGAGGCCGACCTGGGTGTAGATGTTGAAGCTCACGAGCCAAAAGAACAGCGGCACGAGCGCGCCCGAGATCGCGAGCGGCACGGTGAACATCACCACCAGCGGATCGCGCCAGCTCTCATACTGGGCGGCGAGCACCAGGAAGATCGTGACGATGGCGAAGACGAAGGCGAGTTCGAGCGCGCTGCCTTCCCGGGTCAGGCGGCGGGCATCGCCGATATAGTCGTGATTGAACCCGACCGGGAGAATTTTGGCCGTCGCGTCTTCGAGGAACTTGATCGCCTGACCGGTCGTGACTGTCGGGAGTGGCACGGCGCCGAAGGTGGCCGAGTTGAGCTGGTTGTAGCGGGTCAGGGCATTGGCCTCGACGCCATTTTCGACCGAGACCACGGTCGAGAGCGGGATCGGCTGGCCGTTGCGCGAGGTGACGTAGTAATGCGTCAGGGCCTCGCCGGTGAGCCGGGCGTCGCGCTTGACCTGGGGAATGACCTCGTAGCTGCGGCCCTGGAGATCGAAGCGGTTGATGTAATTGCCGCCGACCAGCACGGCCAGCGCATCACCGATCTCCCGCGTCGTCAGCCCTAGCGCGCTCGCCTTCGAGCGATCGATATGCAGCTTGACGTCCGGCAGGTCGAAATTGAGATCGCTGTCGGTGACGATGAACAACCCGCTGGCCCGCGCGGCCTTCTTGATCTCCTCCATGAGCTTGTAGAGCGTCACGTAATCCTTGGTCGTGTTGACGACCATCTGCAGCGGCAGGCCCTGCGGCGTGCCGGGCAGGGGTGGAGGGATGACCGAGAAGGCCTTCAGGCCGGGCACGGCCGTCGAGAGCTTAGCCTGCAGTTCTGGATTGATCTTCTGTAGGCCGCGCTTGCGCTCCTCCCAGGGCTTGAACAGGATGATGCCGAGGCCTTGGTTGGGGCCGATGATGCCGTTGAGCAGCACCAGAAGCTCCGACTCGGGGATCGATCGCGACACCTTCAGGACCGACGGGTTGTAGGCGTCCATGTAGTCGAGATTGGCGTAGCTGGGTGCCTTCGTGATCAGCACGGCGTAGCCTTCGTCCTCGACCGGGGCAAGTTCGGTATGGACGTTGAGGAACATGAAGCCGACCGAGAACAGGATCACGGCGACGAAGATGCCGATCATCCAGCGAAAATTGAGCGTCGCGGCCAGCATCCGGCCGTAGAGCTCGGTGGTGTGTTGGAAATTGCGGTCGACGAGGCCGGCGAAGCCCTTGCGCTGGGCATGGGGTTTCAGCATCAGCGAGCACATCATCGGTGACAGGGTCAGTGCGACGATGCCGGAGACGACGACGGTGCCGGCGACGGTGAAGGCGAATTCCTTGAACAGGATGCCGGTGATGCCGCCAAGGAAGCCGATCGGGGCATAGACCGCGACCAGGGTGATGGTCATGGAAATGACGGCGCCGCGGATTTCGCGGGCGCCGAGCAACGCCGCCTGGGCCGGGGTCTTGCCGGCCTCGATCCAGCGATAGATGTTCTCCAGCACGACGATAGCGTCGTCGACCACGAGTCCGACCGCCAGCACCATCGCCAGCAGGGTGAGCAGGTTGAGCGAGAACCCCAGCGCCGACATGATCGCCCCGACGCCGATCAGCGACAGCGGGATCGCGATCACCGGGATCACCATCGAGCGCAGATCGCCGAGGAACAGGAAGATGATGACGACGACGATCAGCAGCGCCAGGACCAGGGTGTGCAGCACCTCGTTGATCGATGCCTGGATGAAGCGCGTCGAATCATAATCGATCGTCACTTCCATGCCGGGCGGCAGGTTGTGGGCGATGCCCGGCATGAGGTCGCGGACCGCCTTGACGGTGGTCAGCGGATTGCCGTCGGGCGTCACCTGGATGCCGATGCTGACGCCGCGGAGGCCGTCGATGGTGACGCTGCTCGTCTTCTGCTGGGCGGAGAGATCGACCTCGCCGATATCCTCGATCCGGATCAGCATGTCGCCCTTGCCCTTGACGACGAGCTTGCGGAACTGTTCGACCGATTTGGCGCCCGTATCGGCCGTCGTATTGGTGATGGTGAAAGCGCCCTTCACCTGACCGGGCGCCGATTGGTAGTTGTTGGCGACGATGGCGGCGGCGACGTCCGCCGCGGTGACGTTGCGGGCGGCCATGCGGCGCGGATCGAGCCAGAGCCGCATCGCCAGCGATTGTTCGCCGAAGATTTCGGCCTGCGCGACGCCCTGCGCGGTCTGCAGGATCGGCTGCACGACCCGGCTCAGGTAATCGGTGATCTCGGGCTCGGACAGCGTCTTGCTGGTGAAACTCAAATAGAGGGCGTCGACGGAATCGCCGGCCTCCTTGGCGATGATCGGGTCGTTGGCGTCCTTGGGAAGCTCGTATTTGACTTGATTGACCTTGGTCAGGATCTCGGTCAGCGCCTTGTTGGCATCGTAATTGAGCACGATGTTGACCGTGATCGTGCTTTGGCCCTGGGTCGAGGACGAGGTGATGTAGTCGATACCCTCAGCGCTCGCGATTGCCTGCTCGAGCGGATGGGTGATGAAGCCCTGCATCAGCTCGGCCGAGGCGCCAGGATAGCTCGTCGACACCGTGATGACGGTGTTCTGCATCTCCGGGTATTGCCGCAGCGGAATGGTCAGCATCGCCCGCGCGCCGACGAGCAGGATCAGGATGCTGACGACCGTCGCGAAGACCGGGCGGCGAATGAAGATATCGGTAAAGGGCATGGCGCTCAGTCTTTGGGGAGCGTCGCCGGCGGCTTCAGCACGTCGCCGGAGGAAAGGATGACGATCGCGTCGTTCGACAGCTTCAGCTGGCCGGATTTCGCGATCACGGCACCGGGCGCGACGCCGTCGAGGATCACCACCTTGCCGTCGAAGCGGGGGCCGGTCTTGACGTAGTCGCGGCGGACCTTGAGCACCGGCTTGCCGCCGTCATCGCCGTGCAGCACGGTGAAGACCGCGTCGCCATAGAGGCTGAAATCGACCGCCGTTTCGGGGACGACGACCTGATTTTTCAACGGCGGCAGTTCGACAGTGGCGTTGGCCGACATCCCGGGCTGCAGTAGGTGTTGGGGATTTGCCAGGGTCGCCTGCAGCGAGATCGCGCGGGTATCGATGCTGATCTGCGGCTCGATCGTCGTCAGCACCGCCTTGAAGATCTGTCCAGGATAGGCGTCGACGGCGATGTCGACGGTCTGGCCCAGCGACAACTGGCTCAGATTCTGTTCCGGCAGCGAGAAATTGAGATAGAGCGTGTCGAGATCGGTCAGGGTAACGATTGCGCTGCCAGGGCTCAGATACTGGCCGAGATCGATCTGGCGGATGCCGAGCTGGCCGTCGAACGGCGCGCGGATCAGCTTCTGCGCGATCTGCGCTTGGGTCTTGGCGATCAGTCCATTGGCCTCGCCGAGTTGCGCCCGGTTGAGATCGACATTGACCTGGGTCTCGAACTGGCGGCCGACGAGCTTTTGCGAGCGGGCGAGATTGACCTGGGCGTTCAGCGCCTGCGCCTGATAATTGGCGAGATCGCCCTGCTCGGGGCCGTCATTGAGCTGGACGAGGGGATCGCGGGCATGGACCTGGGCGCCGGGTTTGAACAGAATGTCGATGACGCGGCCGCCGACTTCCGGCGCCACGGTGACCTGATGGACGGCCTGCAGGGTGCCGATCGCCATCAGCC
>CAIUCF010000786.1 GCA_903897565.1 uncultured Rhodospirillales bacterium
CGACGAGGTCGCGGTCGCTCGCTTGGGCTCAGGCGTTGACGTTGACGACCATGCGGCCGCGAACCTTGCCGGCGAGAATCGCCTCGGCGTAGTTCGGGGTTTCGGCCAGCGCGATCTCCTTCACGGTCTGCCGGAGCTTGCCCACGTCGAGGTCCTTGGCGAGGCGGGCCCAGGCGAGGTCGCGCATTTTCGTCGGGGCATTGACCGAGTCGATGCCGGCCAGCGTGATGTTGCGCAGGATGAAGGGCAGCATCGAGCCGGGCAGGTCGAGGCCCTGGGCGAGGCCGCAGCAGGCGACGACGCCGAGATATTTGGTCTGGGCCAGCACGTTGGCGACGGTATGGCTACCGACCGAATCGACGGCGCCGGCCCAGCGCTCGGCGGCGATCGGCGCGCCGGGGCTCGACAGGGTCGCGCGGTCGATGACTTCGCTGGCGCCGAGGCTCTTGAGGTAGTCGGTCTCCTCCAGGCGCCCGGTCGAGGCGACGACGCGGTAGCCGAGATTGGAGTGGATGGCGATCGCGATCGAGCCGACGCCGCCGCCCGCGCCGGTGACGATGATGTCGCCCGAGGCCGGGGTCAGCCCGCCGTGCTCGAGCGCCAGCACAGAGAGCATCGCGGTGTAGCCGGCCGTGCCGATCGCCATGGCGTCACGGGTGGTGAAGGCGGCCGGCAGCTTGGTCAGCCACTCGCCGCGCACCCGGGCGCGCTGGGCGTAGCCGCCGTGATGGGTCTGGCTGAGCGCCCAGCCGTTCTGCAGCACCTTGTCGCCGACTGCGATCCCGGGATGCGCGGACTCGACAACGGTGCCGGCGAGGTCGATGCCGGGGATCAGCGGAAAGGTCTGGATGATCGGCAGGCGCCCGGTCATCGCCAGACCGTCCTTGTAATTGATCGTCGAGTAGTCGACCGCGATGGTGACATCGCCCGGCATCAGATCGGCATCCGTCAGCTTCGCGAGGGAAGTCGTGATCTTGTCGCCGGAGTGGGTCGCGAGCAGCGCATTGAATGTCATGAGGGAATTCCTGAGGTCGCGGTGATTGGAGGAGGCGATATTTGCCATATGCAGCTAAAGACGCAAGAAGGTACACTTATGACAGGTACTATCATTTATGGACCCACGATTATGCGACCGCGGCGAATGGATGCGAAGAGCGGCTGTGCCGTCGAGGTGACCTTGTCGGTGATCGGCGGATTATGGAAGCCGGTGATCCTGTTTCACCTGTTGGACGGCAAGAAGCGATTCATGGAACTCACGCGGCTGGTCCCGAACGCGACCCAGCGCATGTTGACACGGCAGCTTCGGGAGCTCGAAAGCGACGGCGTGGTCGCCCGCACGGTCTTCCCCCAGGTCCCGCCGCGGGTGGAGTACCAGCTGACGGCGTTCGGAGAGAGCCTGGCGCCGATCCTGGTGTCGCTGCGCGATTGGGGGCAGCGCTACCAGCGCGGACGGCAGGCGAGCGAGGTCGTGGCGCTTACCGGGACCTGAGGGCGAATGGCGGCCGGGCAGGGGAGCGAATTGCCGCGTTCTCGCCGCGAGCCCGCCATTTTTGGCCGATAGTCTCGCCGGAATCGGCGAATCCGGGGTCCGAAGCGGTATCGCCTGGTGTATACGGTGCCGCCATGCGGGGCGCGTGGGAGCAGATGGAATGACGGGGGCATGGGCAGTCTAACCGGTATCGTTGAGGTGATCGCCATTCTGTTGGCGCTGGTCGGCTTGTCGCAGCCGGTGGCGTCGCGCTTGCGCTTGCCCCATTCGGTCGTGCTCGCCGGGATCGGCACGGCGCTCGGTTCGTTTGCCGTCTTCATCGCCGCGTCGGACCATTTTCGCCATCTCCACGGCCTCGCCTCGTCGCTGACCCATCTGCCGATCAACTCGGCGTCGATGCTGCTGCTGTTCCTGCCGATCCTGCTGTTCCATGCCTCGCTGATGATGGATGTGCGGCGCCTGATCGAAGACGCAGTGCCGATTCTGGTGCTTGCCGTGCTCGCGGTGTTCGTCACCACCGGCGCGATCGGTTTCACCCTTGCGGCGGCATCGAACCAGCCGCTCGAGGTCTGTCTCCTCGTCGGCGCCATCGTCGCGACCACCGATCCCTCGGCGGTCGTGGCGATCTTTCGCGATCTCGGCGCGCCGGCGCGGCTGACCCGGCTCGTCGAGGGCGAAAGCCTGCTCAACGATGCAGCCGCCATCGCCATCTTCACGGTGCTGGTGACGATGATCCACAGCGGCGGCGGCACCGCCAACCTGCCGGCTGCAGGCGTCGATTTCCTCGTCAGCTTCCTCGGCGGCATCGCCTTCGGCCTGATTGCGGGCCGCGGCGTCGTCGCCCTGATGCCGCTGATGAACGATGATCGCGCGGCGGTGACGACCCTGCTGTTGGCTGTGCCCTATCTCGTCTTCATCGTCGCCGAACACCGCATCCACGTCTCCGGCGTCGTCTCGGTCGTCGCGAGCGGGCTGATGATCGGCACGGCGGGCAGGGCAAGCGTCTCGCCCTTCAATTGGACCTTCCTCGAAGAGGTGTGGGAACAGCTGGCGTTCTGGGCGGGGTCGCTGATCTTTATCCTGGCGTCGCTGCTGATCCCGAGCCTGCTGCTCGACCTCGGGCCGCGCGACCTCTGGCTGCTCGTGCTGCTGATCCTCGCCGCCACGATCAGCCGCGCCGCCGTGCTGTTCGGCATCCTGCCGCCGCTGACCAAGTGGCGACTGAGTGCCCCGGTCTCGACGCCCTATAAGCTGGTCATCACCTGGGGTGGCCTGCGCGGCGCCGTCACCGTCGCGCTGGCGCTGGCGGTACGGGAGGACGATGCGATCAACGACGACATCACCCGGTTCGTGGTCGTACTCGCCACCGGGTTCGTGCTGTTCACCCTGTTCGTGAACGGGCTGTCGCTGCGGTGGCTGATCAAGGTGTTGAAGCTCGACCAGCTCGGGCCCCGCGATCAGGCGCTGCGAGATCAGGTGGTCGCGCTGTCGCTCGAACAGGTCCGGGAATCGATCGGCGATCTCGTCGTCCACAATAATTTCAGCGAGAAGCAGGTCGCCGCCGCGCTCAAGGATTACGAGGAGCGGATCACCCGAGCGACCGCGCGCGACGTCGAGGCGCCGGCGATCCTCGACCGCGACCGGCTCGCCGTCGGCCTGATCGCACTGGCGAATTACGAGCGCCGCCTGGTGCTCGAACATCACGGTCATCAGCTGGTCTCGCGGCCGATGATCGAGTTCCTGCTGCGCAACGTCGATCGCCTGATCGACGCCACCCGCAGCGGCGGCCGTATCGGCTATAACCGCGCAGCCAAGCGGGCGGTCAGCTATTCCTTCGGCTTCAAGGCCTCGCATTGGCTGCACAGAAAGTTCGCCATCGAAGGCCCACTGGCGCGGCGGCTCGGCTATCGCTTCGAGGCCTTGCGCGTCAATGTCATGATCCTCGATGAATTGCGCCGCTTCAACGAACGGCGCCTGACTCCCATCCTCGGACAACGCATCGTCGACCTTGCCGCCGAGATCATGACCGTGCGCCAGGATCGCGTGAAGCGGCTCTATGAAGCCCTGCAGCTGCAATATCCGGAATATTTCGAGGCGCTCGAAGCCCGCTTCATCCGGCTCTCGGCGCTGCGCCAGGAAGCCCATGAATACAAGACCCTGCACGAGGAGGGCCTGATCGGCCAGGAGGTCTATGACAACCTGACCCGCGCCGTCCGTGTCGAGCGCGCCCGTGCCGATTATCGTCCGCATCTCGATCTCAAGCTGAAACCCGAGCAGCTGATCGCCCGTATCGAGATGTTCAGCGGCTTGACGCCTGAGCAGCTGACCAACCTCGCGAAGCTCGCCAGGCCCCGGCTCGCGATCCCGGACGAGGTCATCTACCGCCGCGGCGCGCGCGGTGACAGCGTGTTCTTCATTTCCTCGGGCGCCGTCG
>CAIUCF010000787.1 GCA_903897565.1 uncultured Rhodospirillales bacterium
GGCGGCCGAGGGCGTCGACCGACAGGCAGAAGATTTCGAACAGGATCTGGGCGCCGACCTGGGCGGTATTGGTGGTGGCATCGTATTGCGGCGCGACCTCGACGACGTCGCCGCCGATGATGTCGAGCCCCACCAACCCGCGCAGCATGGCGAGCGCCTCGCGCGACGTGACGCCGCCGACCTCGGGCGTGCCGGTGCCGGGGGCGAAGACGGGGTCGAGGCAATCGACGTCGAAGGAGACATAGACCGGGCCGTCACCGACGACCGCGCGCGCCTTGGCGATGATCGCGGCGGTGCCGAGTTCCGGGATCTCCTCGGCATGGATCACGGTCATTCCGGAATCATAGGAGAATTCCCAGAGATACTCCGACGAGCCGCGGATGCCGATCTGGATGGTGCGCTCGGGATCGAGCACGCCGTCGAGCACGGCCTGGCGGAACGGGCCGCCATGATGGAATTTCGAGCCCTCGTAGATGCCGCCGGTGTCGCAATGGGCGTCGAAATGGACGAGGCCCACCGGCTGGTCGCGGCCGAGCGCGCGCAGGATCGAATAGGTGATCGAATGATCGCCACCGACGGCGAGCGGGATCACCCCCGCGTCCTTCACGAGGTTGAAATAGCGCTCGATATCGGCGTGGCAGGATTCCAGGCTGAAGCGGCTGTTGAACGGCACGTCGCCGACATCGGCGACCTTGCAATCCGCGCCGGGCACCATGCGCAGCGCGTGCTCGTAGGGGCCGATCCGCTCGATCCCCCGCACGGCACGAGGGCCCAGCCGGGCGCCGGCGCGGTTGGTGACGCCGAGATCCATCGGCACCCCGATCAGGGCGACGTCGAGGCCGCCGAAATCCGGCAGCGTCGATGCGTCCGGCCGGTAGGGCGCAGCGAGGAAGGTTGCGGCGTTGGAATAGGGCAGCACCCGCTTGCCGCCCTCGCGGAACTGAGTCTGCGCCACCCGGCTGAATTCGGGGTCGAAGAATTCGCCGCCCTTGTCTGCGAGGTACTTGTCCCGGAGCCTCCGGAGTTTCGGATCCTCGGTCATGCGGCCGCCTTGTCTGTGGTCGTGAAAACTCATCATAGGGTAGCGCGGTTCGGTGTCGGTTGTAATGCGCAAGACGCGCGGAGCTTCCCGGCGCCGCGCATGTCGCGCCTGCGCCATCCGCACCATAGGATTGCCTGCAAATCGCATTGCTTTCGGGTGAAATCCCCTGAGAAACGCGCTATTTTGCGGCGCAAGTCGTCACCGGCCTGTGCAAGTCGATCGCGCGTGCTAGTGTCGCGGCGCCGATGAAGGGTCCGGGCGGCATCAGCCGGCCCGAGGATGACGGCCAAAAAATGGGGAGCATTGATGAGTAAAGTTTATCCAACGGCGGCCGCGGCGCTCGAAGGTCTCCTGAAGGACGGCCAGATAATCCTGTCGGGTGGCTTCGGCAATTGCGGCATTCCCTCCGATCTGATCGAGGCGGTGCGCGATTCCGGTGTGAAGAACCTGACTGCGGTCTCGAACAACGCCGCCCTCGACGGCACGGGCTTGAGCCTGCTGCTGGAGACCCGCCAGATCAAGAAGATGATCAGCTCCTATGTCGGCGACTGCAGGATCTTCGCCGAGCAGTACATGAAGGGCGAGCTTGAGATCGAATTCAATCCGCAGGGCACCCTGGCCGAGCGCATCCGCGCCGGTGGCGCCGGCATCCCCGCCTTCTTCACCAAGACCGGTGCCGGCACCTTGATCGCCGAGGGCAAGGAAGAGCGGATCTTCAACGGCGAGGCCTATATCATGGAGACCGGGCTGGTCGGCGATATCGCGCTGGTTCACGCCTGGAAGGCCGATACCGAGGGCAATCTCGTGTTCCGCAAGACCGCCCGCAACTTCAACCCGGTGATGGCGACCGCCGGCAAGGTGACCGTGGTCGAGGTCGAACATCTCGTCGAGGCCGGCGAGATCGATCCCGATCACATCCACACCCCCGGGATCTATGTGCAGCGCATCGTGCATGTCCCTGATCGCGTTAAACTGATCGAGAAGCGGACCACTCGGCCGCGGCCGGCGAAGTAAGGGAGGTTTCTCATGGCTTGGACACGCGACGACATGGCCCGGCGGGCCGCCAAAGAGCTGCGCGACGGCTACTACGTCAATCTCGGGATCGGCATTCCGACCCTGGTCTCCAACTTCATCCCGCCCGGCATGACCGTGCAGCTGCAGAGCGAGAACGGCATGCTCGGCATGGGCCCGTTCCCCTATGAGGGCGAAGAGGACGCGGATCTCATCAACGCCGGCAAGCAGACGATCTCCGAACTGCCGACGACCAGCTATTTCTCCAGCGCCGACAGCTTCGCGATGATCCGCGGCGGCCATATCAACCTCAGCATCCTCGGCGGCATGCAGGTCTCCGAGACCGGCGACCTCGCCAACTGGACGGTGCCTGGCAAGATGGTCAAGGGCATGGGCGGCGCCATGGACCTCGTCGCCGGCGTCAAGCGGGTGGTCGTGGTCATGGAGCACAATGCCAAGGACGAGAAGAAGGTGATGCGGGAATGCTCGCTGCCGCTCACCGGCAAAGGTGTGGTCAGCCTGCTGATCACCGATCTCGCGGTGTTCGAGATCGACCGCCAGCACGGCATGACCCTGATCGAACTGGCGACCGGCGTCACCCTGGCGGAGATCGCCGAGAAGACCGACGCCCGCTACAAGATCGCCCCGGGCCTCGCCGGGCGGTAATCCGACC
>CAIUCF010000788.1 GCA_903897565.1 uncultured Rhodospirillales bacterium
CGACAGCGTCACCAAGTCGAAGTTCGACAATCTCTATGGCTGCCGCGAGAGCCTGGTCGACGGCATCAAGCGCGCCACCGACGTGATGATGGCCGGCAAGATCGCCGTCGTCGCCGGCTTCGGCGATGTCGGCAAGGGTTCGGCCGCCAGCCTGCGCAGCCAGGGCGCCCGGGTGATGGTCACCGAAATCGATCCGATCTGCGCCCTGCAGGCGGCGATGGAAGGTTACCAGGTCACGACGATGGAAGAAGCGGCGCCGATCGCCGACATCTTCGTCACCGCGACCGGCAATGTCGACGTCATCACCCTCGACCATATGCGCGTCATGAAGGACCGGGCGATCGTCTGCAACATCGGCCATTTCGACAGCGAAATTCAGATCGCCTCGCTGCGCAACTACCCCTGGGAAGAGGTCAAGCCGCAGGTCGACGAGGTCGTGTTCCCCGACGGCAAGCGCCTGATCGTCCTCGCCAAGGGCCGCTTGGTCAATCTTGGCTGCGGCACCGGTCACCCGAGCTTCGTGATGAGCGCGTCCTTCACCAACCAGGTGCTGGCGCAGATCGAGCTCTACAACAACCATGGCCGCTACGAGAACAAGGTCTATGTGTTGCCGAAGCATCTCGACGAGAAGGTCGCCTTCCTCCACCTCGCCAAGCTTGGCGCCAAGCTGACGCAGCTCTCCGATGCCCAGGCGAGCTATCTCGGCCTGTCGCAGTCCGGTCCCTACAAGGCCGATCACTACCGTTACTAGGCGTCATGGCGTCGCCCGATTCCGGCGACCGCTTGCTCCCCCCTTCGTCCACAGCGGACGGAGGGGTCGGGCATCCCGATACCCGCATTCGCGGCAAAATTATGGCAAGGTTGGAATAAACCTGTGGCACCCCCGTTCTCTGAGGGAATGGGAGACGATCGCCATCGCCGCCGACGCGGAAAGGGGCCCGTCGATCTCTCATGAGTGACCAGTTTCGCGATCAGTTGGTAGCCCTGCTGCCGCGGTTGAGACGGTTCGCGCGCGGCCTTGCCGGTACGGCAGCCGAAGCGGACGATCTGGTTCAGGCTGCGTGCGAACGGGCTCTGGCTCGCCAGCATCAGTTCCAGGAGGGGACACGATTTGACAGTTGGATGTATCGGATCGTGCAGACGATTTGGATAGATCTGCTGCGCTCTCGTACCACCCGCAAGGAGGATGGCGAGATCGATGCCGAGCGGTTCGGCAGTGACGAACCGGTTCGGCATGTCGAAGCCCGCCTCGCCTTGGAGGAAGTGCAACGCGCGATCTCCCGCCTGCCGGCGGAGCAGCGCAGCGTCCTGATGCTCGTGACCGTGGATGGGCTGAGCTACAAGGAGGCGGCCGAGATCGCCCAGGTTCCTGTCGGGACCATCATGAGTCGCCTGGCACGTGCCCGGGTCGCCCTTGCGGCGATTCTGGAAAGCGGCGGCGGGCTTCGAGGGAGTAGAGCAGATGCGTAAACTCGATGACGAGCGTTTGATCGCTTATCTCGACGGCGAACTCGACCAGGACGATTACGCCGAGGTCGAGGCGGCCCTCGCCGCCGATGCCGATACCCGCGCGCGCCTCGTGGTGCTGAGCGAGACAACCGCCCTGGTCCGCCGCGCCTTCGACGACGTGCTGCACGAGGCGGTGCCGGCACGGCTGCTGGCTGCTGCACTCGGCGAGGCTTCGCCGACCGCGGCCTCGGCATCAGACGGCAATGTGATCGCTTTCCCGAAGCCGGCATCGCTGCGCGACCGCGCCAGCGCCCGCGTCAATCGCCATCCCTGGGCATCCTTCGCGGTCGCCGCCTCGATCCTCGGTCTCGTCGTCGGCACCCCTGTCGGGTATCTCTTCGCCGGCGGCAGCCCGGATGACGGCAGCGCCCAGGTGGCGTCGGCCAATCCAAGCTGGCTCGACACGCTCGCCGGCTATCACAATCTCTTCATCGCCAGCGCCGACGGCGCCGAGAACGCGGTGTTCGACGTGCCGGCAGGCTCGGAGAAGAAAGGCCTCCCCGTCGATATCCGCGTCCCCGACCTCAAACCCTACGATCTCGTGTTCCACGGCGCCCGGCGCATCGTGCTCGACGGCAAGCCGGCCTTCCAGTTCTTCTATGGCGGCGCCGATCATCACAAGCCGGCCATCACCGTCTTCGTCACCAGCACCAGCCGGCCCGAGCTGACGCCGACCTTCGAGCGTCGCGACGGCGTCAACCTGATCTATTGGCGCCATCTCGGCCACGGCTACGCGATCGCCGGCCAGGCCGACAAGGGAACCATGTCGAGCCTCGCCAACGACATCACCTGGCAGCTGCGGGCGCAATAGGCGCCCTGCCACACGAGACGATCAGAGATCAGCGGTCGCCGGGTCGGGCAGCATCTTCGCCGCCGACCAGCCGCCATCCACCGGCAGCACGACGCCGGTGATGAAGGCCGCCGCCGGCGATGACAGGAACAGCGCCGCCATCGCGATCTCGTCGGCCTCGCCGGCGCGGGCGAGCGGCGAGGCGTCGATGAAGGAGTTGCGGAACCAGCCTTTGGCGGCGATCCGCTCGGCCGTCAGCGGGCTCGCAATGAGGCCAGGGGCGATCGCATTGACGCGAATGCCGTCGCGACCGAACTCGGTCGCGAATTGCCGGGTCATCTGCACGATCGCGCCCTTGGTCACGCCGTATGCCGAACTGCTGGCGACGCCGACAATACCGAAGACCGAAGCCATGTTGACGACGGCGCCGCCACGGCCCCGCATCCGCCCGATCGCCGACCGGCACAGCGCGAAGGGCGCGGCGAGATTGATCGCGATATAGCGATACAGGTCCTCATCTGTCGTCTCGAGCAACGGTTTTGCGGCGCCGATCCCGGCATTGTTGATCAGGATATCGACCGGTCCCAGCCGGGATTCGCAAGCGGCCACCGCCTCTTCCGGCGCGCCTTTCGCGGTCAGGTCGATTGTCAGGTGCTGGAAGCCGTTGCGGCCGGCAACGCTGGCATGGGCTTCCGAGCGATCGACGCCGAACACGCGCCCGCCGGCATCGAGGAACCTGCGCGTGATGGCGAGTCCGATGCCTGAGGAACTTCCCGTGACGATGGCCACCTTGTCGTCGATCCGCATCATCTTCTTCTCTCCCGTTGTGATTTATCGACCAATCCAGCATAGCGCCGCGACCTCCCCGAAGCCACCTGTGTGGATCAGGTCTTTTGTGATAGCGGTGTCCATCAGCCTGCCGCAGCCTGCCTCGCCTGTGAACCTACGGAGCACCAGATGATCCTCTACGAGCACCCCTTCTCGCCCTATGCACAGAAGATCAAGATCGCGCTGCGCGAGAAGGGCATCGCCTTCGATGCCGTGATCCCCGAAGGCATGGGCTCGGGCGTCGCGCCCGAGCTGAGTCCGCTCAACCCCCGCGTCGAGGTCCCGGCCCTGGTCGACGGCGCGGTCACGGTGTTCGA
>CAIUCF010000789.1 GCA_903897565.1 uncultured Rhodospirillales bacterium
AGAGCATCCCCTTCGAAGAGCCGGTCAGTTCCGCTCTCTCGCTACAACAGGCGTCGCTCGACGCGAAGCGGATCACCGTCGACCAGGACGTACCGCAGAACCTCGTCGCCTACGCCGATCGCAGGATGCTGCAACAGATCCTGCTGAACCTGATCGGCAACGCCACCAAGTTCAGCCCTGCAGGCGGCACGATCAGTATCAGCGCCGTCGGCGCGCCCGACGGGTCGATCCGTTTTACCGTGGCCGACACGGGACCTGGGATCGCGCCCGAAGATCGCGAACTCGCGTTCCAGCCTTTTTGGCAGAAGGCGAGCGTCTACACCCGCGACCAGGGGGGGTCGGGCCTCGGCCTCAGCATCGTCCGCATGATCGTCGAGGCTCATCACGGCAGCGTGGAGATCGAAGACAGCCCGCTCGGCGGGACCCGCATTTCGGTAACGCTGCCCGGACCGAGCGCCAGGGACCCCGCATGACTCTCGAGCCGGTATCCGACTACCGAGACTACGGTATTGGGGGATACTCAACACGCGATACTCGATGAATACCGCCTCCGGTTGACGTGAATCAACACGGACTCCGCACTTGCGTTGTATGGTCACCGCATGTTCGGCATACTCAAAATAGCATATAAGCTTCTGGTCAACGACCGGGCGAAATTTGCCGCCCTGCTGGTCGGCATCACCTTTGCCGTATTCCTGATGATCGAGATGACCTCGCTCTTCGCAGGAATACTCAGCCGATCTTCGGCGACGGTGACGAATATCGGCGCCGATATCTGGGTCATGGATCCGGCGGTACAGACTGTCGCCAACAATATCCCGATGCCCGATACCGTTTTGGACCAGGTCCGCAGCCTGCCCGGCGTGCGCTTCGCGGTGCCGCTCTACTCGGGGGGCGCGCAGGTGAAATTGCGGGACGGCACCTTCCAGGCCGTCAACGTCATGGGGCTCGACGACACCAGCCTGTTCGGCCGGCCTGAGCTAAAGCAAGGCAAGATCGAGGATATTTTCGCGGAAAACGGCTTCATCGTGATCCGGGATGCGGAATTTTCCAAATTGAACAACCCGAGGGTCGGGACCGAGTTCGAAATCAACGACCACCGCGGCGTGGTCACCGGGATCGCCGAGGTCGCGTCGAGCGGATTGTTCGGCATACCGACCCTGTACACCACCTTCAGCCGTGCGCTCCAGTACCTGCCCAATACGCGGTTCACCGTGACCTATATCCTGGTCGAGCCGAAGGAGCCGGGCGACGTGCTGGCCATCCAGACAGCGGTACAGCGCATCGGCTATGTTGCCCTGACGAAGGACCAGTTCATCGCGAAGATCGCCAATTTCTATAAATATCAGACGGGTATCGGGACGAACATCCTGATCATGACCGTGATCAGTTTCATCGTCGGGTTGTCGATTTCCGGGCAGACCTTCTACACCTTCATCCTCGAGAACCTCGAGAAGTTCGGCGCGCTCAAGGCGATCGGGGCCAAGAGTCACGAGTTGATCGCGATGATCCTGTTCCAGGCGAGTTTCACGGCTCTGACCGGCTATGGTCTCGGCGTCGGGCTCTGCGCGGTCCTGATCACCTTGGCGAAGCTGCGGCTCCCCGACTACGCGGCGCTGATTACGGTCGGCAATCTCACCCTGGCATTTCTGATGGTCGTCGTGATCGCCGGGATCTCGAGCTATATCGGCGTCCGCAAGGTGTTGCGGATCGAGCCCTTCGACATCTTCCGGGGCTGATATAGATGGCGAAGGTGGCGATCGCGGCGCGCGGGCTGAACAAGATTTTCGGCGAGGGTGAGGCCCAGACCTACGCGGTTCGCGATGTGAGTTTCGACGCCTATTTCGGCGAGATGCTCTATATCGTCGGCCCCTCGGGCAGTGGCAAGACCACCATGCTCAGCATGATCTCGGGCATCCTGCGCCCCAACAGCGGCTCGGTCGAGATCGACGGCACCGATATTTGGTCGCTCGACAACGACGCCATCGCCAGTTTCCGGCTCAAACGGATCGGCTTCGTGTTCCAGGACTATCATCTCTTCCCGCGCCTCACGACCGTGGAGAACGTGGCCATACCGCTGATCTTGAGGCGGGTGCCCTGGGACGAGGCGATCAAGGAGGCCATGAGTTTCCTCGAAATCGTCGGCCTCAAGAACCGGGCCTTGCTGCCGCCCGTGAAGTTGAGCGGCGGCGAGCAGCAGCGGGTCGCAATTGCCCGGGCCATGGTCAGTCATCCGGAAATCCTGATTCTCGACGAGCCGACCGCGTCACTCGACGGCGATACCGGTCGTGCCATCGTCACCTTCGTCAAGGAGCATATCCTTGACGAGGATCGCTGCATCATCGTCGTCACGCATGACAGCCGCATTCTCGATCTGGGCAACCGGATACTGAAGATGGAAGACGGGCGTCTCACCAAGATCGAAGAGGGGGCCGCGTCCCATGAATAACAAGCCGCTGTTTGCTCTCGCCGCGCTAGGGCTCGCTACCGGCCTGTTCAGCGTCTACTATTATGGCCAGACCAAGACCGCGCTCCCGCCGGTGTTCAAGCCGGCCGCGAACCCCTACTCCAAGGGCATCTACGCGAACGGCATCATCGAGAGCGTGGGCGCCAGCGGCGAGAACATCAATATCTACCCTGAAGTGTCCGGCCCGATCACCCAACTCCTCGTCGCCGAAGGCCAGACCGTCGCCAAAGGCACGGCACTGCTGACGATCGATCCGTCGGTCCAACGTGCCACCACCGAGCAGCTGCAAGCCCAGGCCGATGCCGCGCAATCGGTGCTGCGCGAGCTCAAGGCCGAGCCGCGCCCGGAGACTCTCGCCGTCGCCGCGGCCCAGGTCGCGAGCGCTCGGAGCAGTCTGAAGACCGCAGAGGACGCGCAGGCCAAACAGGAACGCGCCTTCGCGATTGACCCGCGTGCGATCAGCCGCGATGTGCTCGACAATGCCCGCAACGCCACCCGGTCGGCGGCGGCGGCTCTCGCCCTGGCCCAGCGGCAATACGACCTGACCCGAGCCGGCGCCTGGAGCTACGAGGTCGAGAATCAGGAACGGCAATATCTCGCCCTGTCCAAAGCGGCGGCGGCCGGCCGAGCACTGCTCGCGAAATACACGCTTGTCGCCCCGATCGACGGCATCGTCCTGGCGATCCGGACGTCAGCCGGCAGCTATGTGTCGAATCAGGGCGCCTACAACACCTACACGGGCGGCTTCGAGCCGCTGATCGTAATGGGAGCGTCACAGGATCAGCTCCAGGTCCGGGCCTTTGTCGACGAGATCCTGATCCACCAGCTCGCGGAGCCGAGCCGGATTACCGCGCGGCTCTATGTGCGCGGCACCGAGCAGAACTATCCGCTGCGTTTCGAGCGCATCCAGCCCTATGTCACCCCGAAGATCGAACTCTCCGACG
>CAIUCF010000790.1 GCA_903897565.1 uncultured Rhodospirillales bacterium
ACCCTGCCGACGTAATCCGAGCGGCGGGAATCGAGACCCGTGCCGGGCTGGAACGGCGTGACGTGCTGGAAGCGATAGCTCTGGCCGAATATGGCCTCGCCATGGGGTCCGTTGATGCCGTACCAAGCCGCCCGCATCGCGTAGTCGGTGCGCTGGCCGCTGTCGACCTCGTCATAGCCGTAGAAGCGGTCGGGCACGAACAGATCGGCGTCGCTGTAATTGAAGGCCTGGCTGTCGTTGTTCGCGATCTTCTGGCTATTGCCGCCCGGTGGCGCGGCATAGACGGCGGCCTTGGGCTCGATCACCCAGGAAGAGCCGCGGCCGTATCGCGCGAAGGGATAGCGCCATTCCAGTCCGAGCTGCGGATAGACGCGCCCGGTTGCCCCCGAATAGGTGCCGATGCTGCTGGCCGCCGGCACCGGCACGCGCGCCACGTTGTAGCCATCGCCGCGGACGGCGACGATCCCGTTGAAGGCCTGGCCGTCGGGTGTGACCCAGGGCTGGTCGTAGCGAGATCCCACCGACAGCCGCTGCGCCGAGGGTCCGGTCTCACGCAGAATGTCCAGGAGATCGGCCGTCGAGGTGAACTGGCCGCCCCAGTCGTTCGGCCGCCCGTACCAGGTATATTCCGCCGCCGGCAGGACGTAGGGCTGGGTTCGATCGGTGATGCCCTGGCGCAGTGCCTGGAACGAATAAGCGGTCACGGCGCCGTAATTGCGGCCGTCGAAGTCTTCGAGGAACGCCTTAGACGTCAGAAAGCTGTTCCATGTGTCGAAATTGTAGATTCGGGTATAGGTCTGGTCGGTGGCGCGATTGATGTCGAAGCCCGTGCGCAGTTGATCCGTCAGATCGAAGACGCCCTGCGTCGCAATGTTGCCGCGGAGCTGGTTCCGTCCCGTCGGCGCACCGGGAACGCCATAGCCGTTGAAGGCGTCGGTTGCGCTGAGGAAGGTCGAGATCGCGCCATTGCCGAAACGCTGACGATATCGCCCCGCGAGCACGAGGCCGGTCTTGCTCGAGACAATCGGCGAAAACAGCAGGTCCCGGTCCGATGCGATATCCCAGAAATAGGGGATGGTGGCACGCGCCCCGAGCTGACTTGAGTTGCCGAAGGTCGGGGCTAGAAAGCCGCTGCGACGCTTTACGCTGGGGTCCGGATGCGAGAAATAGGGCGTGTACATGACTGGGATACCACCGATCTCCATCCAGGCATCGTGGTAAACAATCGTCTTCGTCGTCTGATCATGGTCGATCCGTTCGGCCTTCAACTGCCAGGTCGGTGGCTTGGTGGGGTCCTTGACGCAGATGTCGCAGGGGCTATAGACGCCGCGCCGTAATTCGGTCCAGTTGCCGTCGACCCGGCGGCCGGAAGTCGCGGCGGCCCGGGAACGATCGGCCATCAGGATGCGAATATCCTTGATGAAGCCGTCATGCAGGTCGCTCGTGAGCTCGACGTAATTGCCCGAAACGTTGTCGCCGCTGGGGTCGACCAGGGTGACGTGGCCGCTGGCGATCACCGAATCGGTGTTCTGGTTGTAGCTGACGACGTCGGCGAAAACCGTCCGGCCGTTCTGGCTGATCTCGACATGGCCGCGGGCGATGACGATGTTGAGACGGTTGTCGTAATTGAGGTCGTCGGCATTGAACAGAAGCGGCACGCGTTTGAACGAATCGCTGCGGGCCGGCTTCTTCGACACGGGGGCGGCGCTGCCGCCATCTGCCTGAGCCGGCGGGTTGTCGGTCGCGGCAAGCGCGGCCAAAGCCAAGCCGACCGCAGTCAGACGCCCGGCCCGGGTGGAGAAGTACCGCTTTCCGCTCTTTACGCTCATACCACCTTAACCGTCTTCAAGGTGCAGGAGGATGGTCGCTCCGAGGAGCGTGCTCACCCCTGCGGGCGTCCATGCCGCCAGTACCACGGGAATCGTCGCCGAACTGCCCAGTGCGAAGGCGACGTCCGACAGGAAGTAGAGGATGAAACCCGAAGCGATGCCGCCCACCAACATCGTGGTGGTGCCACCTCGGCGCCGCATCCGCAAGGAGAAGATGGCCGCGATCAGCACCATCGAACACAGAAGGAACGGACGGGCCAGCAAAGAGTCGAAATAAAGCCGGTGTCGCTGTGCCGAGAATCCGGATCTTTCGAGCAGATCGATGAAGCCGGGCAGGGCCCAGAACGAGATCGTTTCCGGCGATGCGAAACTCTGCTCGATCTTCTGAGTCGTGAGGTCCGACGGAATACTGAGCTGCGCCGCCGGTTTCGAGGCGTGGTCCGAGGGGCGCCAGTCCCACGCATTCCACAGCATCCACCGCTCGTCATCCAGCAGCGCCCGTTGCGCGTCGATGCGGCGGATCACTTGCTCGTGATCGTCGAAGAACAGGAAGGTCGCGTTATCGAGAATCACGGCGGCGCCGGATTCGCGATTGCCGTGGATGATCGCCTCGACGCCGCTGGCATCCCGCTGCCGCAGCCAGAGCCCTTTCGTCGTCAACAACGGCGAGTCGCCGATCTTGCGCAGGATGCGGTTGTCGTCCTGGGTGTAGTCGCGCTGCATGCGCGCCGCGATCGGGTTGAAGAGCGTGACCCCGGTGACGCCGATCACGAAGGCAGCGACGACGGCGGGCGCGAGGAATTGCCACACCGAGACACCGGCCGCGCGGGCGATCACCAGCTCCTGGTTCTTGGTCATCTGCCGCAGCGCCAGGATCGACCCGATCAAGACGGCGAAGGGCATGACCTCCTGAGCGTTGAAGGGCAGTTTGAGCAGCGCCATCTGCGCGAGGATCTCGACGGTGACGCCCTGCAGCCCGGCCGCCCGGCGCATCAACTCGACTAGGTCGCCGAGGAACACGACCCCCAGGATCACGGCAAAGCTCGCGAAGAACCACAGCAGGAACTGGCGCCCGATATAGCCGAACAGCGTCGAGGGAAAAATCATCTGGCGGGCGGTTTCACGCGGGCGTCGCGGGCGCCGGGCCCGTCAGCAACTCGCGCCAGCGACCGACCAGGCCCGGATTCGAGAAAATCAGGAACGCCGAGGCCGCGATCGGCG
>CAIUCF010000791.1 GCA_903897565.1 uncultured Rhodospirillales bacterium
CCGATACGGCTTGCTGATCAGCTGCACGCCCTCATCGAGCCTTCCGTTGTGGATGATCGCATTCTCGGTATAGCCCGAAGTATACAGGACCTTGATTCCCGGCCGCAGCTCCTCCGCGCTCGTCGCCAGGGCCCGGCTGGTCACCGCACCCGGCATGACGACGTCGGTGAACAGCAAGTCGATCCTGCCCGGTCTCTCGAGAATGCTGAGCGCGGCGGCGCCGTTCGCCGCTTCGATGACGTTGTAGCCGAGATCGCGCAGCATCGCGACCACGGTCGTGCTCACCTCGGAATCATCTTCGACGACCAGGATGGTCTCGTTGCCGCTCAGATCGCCCGCCGGTGGCCCATCGAAACTCGCCCGGGCGGAGCCGGTGTGCCTCGGCAGGTAAAGACGTATCGTGGTGCCGTGTCCGAGTTCGCTGTAGATCTTCACGTGGCCGCCGGATTGCTTGGCGAAGCCGTAGACCTGGCTCAGGCCGAGACCGGTTCCCTTGCCCTCCTCCTTGGTCGAAAAGAACGGATCGAAGGCGCGGGCGATCACCTCCGGGGTCATGCCGGTGCCGGTATCGGTGACGGCGACCATCACGTATTGGCCCGCCTTTACCCCGTCATGGCGGGCTGCGTAGGCGGCATCGAGCGCGGCGTTGCCGACTTCGATTGTCAGCTTGCCGCCGTCGGGCATGGCATCGCGGGCGTTCAAGGCGAGGTTGAGCACGGCGGATTCAAACTGGGTGACGTCGACGAAGGCGTTCCAGAGGCCACCGGCACCGATGGCGCTGATCTCGACGCGCTCTCCGAGCGTCTTGTTCAAGAGTTCGATGATCAGGGGGAGAACCTCGCCAAGGTTGGTCACCTGGGGCTCCAAGGGCTGGCGTCGCGCGAAGGACAGCAACTGCTGCGTCAGCTTGGCGCCGCGCTCGACACCGGCAAGGCCGCGGTCGATCAGGGTCGCCGCCCCCGGAGTGTTGCCGACGAGCCGACGCAGCGCCTCCAGGTTGCCGAGCACGATGGTCAGCAGATTGTTGAAATCATGCGCGACGCCGCCAGTCAGATGGCCCAGCGACTCCATCTTCTGAGCCTGGCGGAACAGGAGCTCGGTTTGGCGGCTTTCCGTGACGTCGCTGATGCTGGTCACCGAGCCGCCCTCGATGCGCGGATGATGATACAGCTCCAGGATCCTGCCGTCGTCGCATTTGCGCTCGATGATCAAGGGACGGCCGGTCTGGCGTGCCCGTTTATCGAGGTCGGGAAGTTCCTCCGCGACCCACTGGCACGGTTCGGTCGCGAAATCCCTGAACTCTTCGAGCGACGGCTGGCGCTTGGCCCAGTCTGCCGGGATGCCGACGATTTCCTGGAACAGCTGATTGAAGGCGATGAGGCGGTGCTGGCTGTCGAATGCTCCGACGCCTTCGCGCACGCTGTTCAAGGTGGCCTCGAGAATGCTCCGAGCCTCGCGGTTGGCGGCATAAGCCCGGAATAAGACTAGGCTGGCGATGGCGAACAGGGTTCCGGCGAGTGCGCTGCCCGAGAGCATCGCGAGGCGGGCCGTCCGCTCCACTGCCGCGGAGCGGTCGATGTTCTGCTGCAAGACCGCCTGTTCCTGGACGACCAGCGCCGAGACTGCGCGCGTGATGGCGAGCATCGTCGTTTCGCCGAGGTTGCTCCGGACGATTTCCAGGGCGGCTGCCGTCTTGCCCTGCTTTGTCAGCTCGACCGTTTCCCGGAGCTCCCGCAGCTTCACCGAAATCAACTTTTGTAACGCCGTCAGCCGAGGCAGCAGGTCCGGATCCTCGACCAGGCTGGTCAGTTCTGCCTGAGTGCGTGCGATGTCGTCGATGCCCTGCTGATAGGGGACGAGATACGCGGCGTCGCCGGTCAGGAGAAAGCCGCGTTGACCGCGCTCCGCATCCTTGAGTAAGCCGCTCAAGCTTTTCACCGATGACATGATGGCGAAGCTGCGGATCATCGACTGCCGGCTCGCCTCGAGATGTTCGGTGGTCTGAATTTGAAATCTTGCGAGGAAGAGGATCAGCAGGATAGGCAACAATGCCAGCAACGATAGCGTGGTCGGCAGAACAGAGCGGCGCATCACGTTTCCCGTTTGCGAAAGGGTGACGGCCGAAAGCTATCCCATATTTTCAGGAAGCACTATCTATGAGGGTGAACCCCGGTTCATGATTGGCGCGACTCGCCGCGCGGTAAGCGCGCGGCGAGTTCGGCCGAACCGACCCGATGCTGGCGGCTACTTGGTCGCTTCGCGGATCTTGTCTTTGGCGCCGCCGACCGCGCTCTGCACTTTGCCGACGGCCTTGTCCGCTTTGCCTTCCGCCTGGGTCTTGGCGTCGCCTGTTACTTTGCCGACAGCTTCCTTGATGCTGCCCTTGGCTTGCTTGGCCGCGCCCTTGATACGATCGGAATCCATGATCTTTCCCTCTCATGTCGCGCCATCACCACGGTGGCGCGTGCTTGAGAGAGAACACCACCCTCCCGGAACGGTTCCTTGATGCGCGATGAGCCGGCGAAAGAACCCCGGGGTGGCCTGGAACCGACGGCCGGTTTCCGAATTGGGGAACGAGGAGGCCGCGACTGCGCGGCCGGCCTGACCTCCAATGTCCCGACGGAGATGACGATGGCTGAGCGAAACAAACCCGACTTCGGTGCGGACAACGTCGACACGACGTTGCAAAAGACCAGGCAGACCGTGGAGGCCGGCGCGGATGCCGCGCGGACGGCAACGCGAACGGCGATCGACGGGGCTGCGACACTGGGCCGCCAGACCGGCGACGCAATGGCTGCCGGGCTGGACACTGGGGCTGCGGCCGGCAGCGACTTAGCTCATGCGTTGGACACTTCCGCCGATGGCGTCCGCGGCGCAACGTCACGATTGCATGACGATGCGAATGCGGTCTTCGCCGCGCAGGGTATTCTGCGAACGGGCTTGCAGGAGTTGCAGCGCGACTGGGCGGCGCAATGGCAGGAGGCCGTGAGCCGGGCGATCAATTTTGAGCGTGACCTCCGTCACTGCGGTTCCCTCCCGGAAATCTTCGATCGACGGCGCCAGTTCATCCTAGAAGGGATCGAGGGCCTCGTCGCCCGCCAGGCGGAATTCCTCGAACGTTCCGGACAGTTGTGGCGAAAGAGCTTGGAGCCTCTCAGGGGGCGGGTAGGTCAGGCGCAGGCCGTGGCGTCCCGTCACCCTCCCCGGCGTACGTCGCGAGCCAGTTCGGGCGCCGGCGTCGGCCACGAGAGCAGGGCTCGCCCCTGACTTATCGGCACTGCACGGGAACCGATCCGCCGCGGGCGAGGTTGTTCCCATGAGAGTGTCGAAGCGACAAGGGAGCCCCATATGAGCCGGACTTATTCGATCACCGAAATCGTCGGATCCTCGGAGACCAGCATCGAGGACGCGATCAAGAGCGGAATCGAGACGGCGTCGCAAAGTTTGCGGCATCTCGAATGGTTCGAAGTCGGCCAGATCCGCGGCCATATCGTCGATGGCAGGGTCGGCCACTACCAGGTCGGCCTCCGCCTCGGGTTTCGCTACGAAAAGGCGTAATCCCGAGGCTACGGGGGCGCGGCATTCGGCCCGATAAGATTAGCCGACAGACTTTCTCTCTGGAAGGAGACGAGATGGAGCCCTTTCTTACCGATATACGCGACCTTCGCACCCGTGCCCGGGCGTCGATCAGCAAGGGCGCCGTCACCGGCGCATACAAGGCGAACCGCGAGCAGGTCGTCGCGGTGCTGAACGCGGCCCTCGCGACTGAACTGGTCTGCGTGCTGCGCTACAAGTATCACTACTACATGGCGTCGGGGCTTGCGTCCGAGGCCGTCAAAGCCGAATTCCTGGAGCACGCCGCCGAAGAACAGGCGCATGCCGACCGGATCGCGGCCCGTATCGTCCAACTCAACGGCAAGCCGGATCTGAATCCCGCGACGCTGACGGGGCGGAGTCACTCCGAATATGCCGAGGGTGCCGATCTCGGGTCGATGATCATAGAGGATCTGGTCGCCGAACGGATCGCCATCGAGACCTATACCGAGATCATCCGCTGGCTCGGCGATGGCGATCCGACGACGACGCGGCTGATGAAAGAAATCCTCGAGAAGGAAGAGGAACACGCCTAGGATCTCGCATCCCTCTTGCAGGGAACCCGACCGGGGAGTTGCGGCAATAGCCGCGCCTGGGTTTTCGTGGCGGCTCGGGCGGCAAGGCTTCCCGAGCCGGCGCAGCCGTGCATCGACGGC
>CAIUCF010000792.1 GCA_903897565.1 uncultured Rhodospirillales bacterium
ATCCGACTTAAATCGTTATAATTCCAGGTCTCGATGTGGTTAAGGGTTGTTTTAAATTCGCCGATCGTCGGCTTTTGTCGAGCACCAGATGAGCCTACGAAGCCTTCGCAGCAAGCGAGTTGTACACAGACGAATCGGAGGCGGCCGCGTCATAAATCAAGAAGTGCGGTCAAGCCCAAAAAACTTGCCAGAATCGAATTGACAAGAAAATAATGTTATTTTTCAAATAGTTATATAATGTGCTAAAAAATGGGGCAAGATTGTGAATCTCTAGGAGTCGCGTGGGTTCCGGGCAGCTATCCGGGATTTCTACACAGACTTATCCACAGATTCCGTGGATATGTGCACTTGCGATGAATTTTGCCCGGCAATCCCCGAAGACTCCCTTCCCCGCACCCTTGTCTCCCCAGCGACGAAGATGACCGAACCACCCTCACAGACCCGCGAAGCGCAGCCAGAAGGAGTCGAGGTGATTCGCCAGGTCGTGCGCAATCTGCCTTCGACCCCGGGCGTCTACCGCATGCTCAACACCCGCGGCGACGTGCTCTATGTCGGCAAGGCGCGCAACCTCAAGAGCCGCGTCAGCAACTACACCAACCTCGCCGGCCTCTCGAATCGCATCTGCCGCATGGTCATGGAGACCGCGGCGATGGAGATCGTCACGACCCATACCGAGGTCGAGGCGCTGCTGCTCGAGAGCAACCTCATCAAGAAGCTGACGCCGCGCTACAACGTGCTGCTCCGCGACGACAAGTCCTTCGCCTATATCCTGGTGCGAACCGGCCACCCGACTCCGCAACTGCTCAAGCATCGCGGCGCCCGCAACGAGAAGGGCGCCTATTTCGGCCCCTTCGCCTCCGCCGGCGCCGTCAACTGGACGATCACCGCGCTGCTTCGCGCCTTCCAGCTGCGCTCCTGCGCCGATACCGTGTTCTCCGGCCGCAGCCGGCCCTGCCTGCAGTATCAGATCAAACGCTGCTCGGCACCCTGCGTCGGCCGCATTTCGCCGGAGGATTACCAGACCTCCGTGCAGCAGGTCCTGGCCTTCCTCCACGGCCGCTCGCGGGAAATCAACCAGGACCTCGCGCGGGAGATGGAAGAGGCCGCCGAGCGCCTCGATTTCGAGCGCGCAGCCGACCTTCGCGACCGCATCCGCGCGCTGGCCGTCATCCAGGCTCGGCAGACTATCAACGTCGAAGGCTTGAACGATGCCGACGTGATCGCCGCCTTCGAGGATCGCGGCCAGATTTCGATCCAGGTGTTCTTCTTCCGCGGTGGCCAGAATTGGGGCAATCGTGCCTATTTTCCGAGCCACGACCGGTCAATTCCGATGGCCGAAGTGCTGAGCGCCTTCGTCGCCCAGTTCTACGACAATAAGCCGGCACCGCCGCTGTTGCTGCTGAGCAGCGAGCCCGCGGAGGCCGAGCTGCTGGCCGAGGCCTTGACGATCAATGCCGGCCACAAGGTCACGCTCCACGTGCCCATGCGCGGCGACAAGCGCGAGTTGGTGGATCACGCCCTCGCCAATGCCCGCGAGGCTCTGGCCCGGCGCTTCGCCGAATCCTCGCACCAACGCAAGCTCCTGACCGGCCTTGCCGAGGCCCTTGGTCTCGCCGTCACACCGACGCGGATCGAGGTCTACGACAACAGCCATATCCAGGGCACCAACGCCATCGGCGCCATGATCGTGGCGGGGCCCGAAGGGTTGGAGAAACGCGAATACCGCAAATTCAATATCCGCGGCACCAAACCGCAGCGCGGGCTCGGCGAGGCCGAACAGGCGGCGTTCGATAGCGGTGCCCCGGCGATGACGCCGGGCGACGACTACGCGATGATGGACGAGGTGCTGCGCCGCCGCTTCCGCCGCGCCCTGGACAGCGAGGCCGAGGGCGCTGCCACGGTATTCCCCGATCTGATCCTGATCGATGGCGGTGCCGGACAATTGAGCGTGGCGCGCAAGGTGCTCGCCGATCTCGGGATCGACCGGGTCGCGGTCGCGGCGATCGCCAAGGGCCCGGAGCGTAATGCCGGCAAGGAGCGGCTGTTCCTGCCCGACAAGCCACCGTTCAGCCTCGAATCCACCGATCCGGTGCTGTATTTTCTCCAACGCCTGCGCGACGAAGCGCATCGTTTCGCCATCGGCACGCATCGCGCGCGGCGCGAGCGCGCGATCGACCGTTCCTCGCTCGACGACGTTGCCGGCATCGGACCGACGCGCAAGCGCGCCCTGCTCAATCATTTCGGCTCGGCGCGGGCGGTCTCGAACGCCGGCCTCGATGATCTCGCGAGCGTCCCGGGAATTAGCGACGCGGTCGCAAAAAAGATCTACGACCATTTCCACGGCGACGGTTAGGATGGCGTCAAGAGACCCGGGCATGTGATAAGTCCCTATCCGGGCTGGCCTCGGACCGGTGATCCTCGCGGAAATTTTGATGCTGAACACGCTTCCCAATATTCTGACCATGTCGCGGATCGCCGTGATTCCGCTGGTCGTGGCATCATTCTATCTGCCGCAGCCCTGGGCCTCCTGGGTCGGTACGGCGCTGTTTGCCGCTGCCGGCATCACCGACTGGCTCGACGGCCATTTTGCCCGCCGCTACGAGCAGGTGTCGGCGTTCGGCCGCTTTCTCGATCCCATCGCCGACAAGCTGCTCGTGGCCCTCGTCCTGATGATGTTGGTGGCGTTCGATCGGCTGCGCATGCCGTCGTTGCTGCCGGCCCTGGTCATCCTGGCACGCGAGATTCTCGTCTCCGGCCTGCGCGAGTTCCTCGCCGATATTCGGGTCAGCGTTCCGGTGAGCCGGCTTGCCAAGTGGAAGACCGGGATCCAGATGGTGGCGATCGGCGTCCTGTTGATGGTCACCGATGGCTCGAG